>JBILGP010000450.1:0-2725 GCA_044350985.1 Polaromonas sp.
CGTACCCGACGTAGCGAAATAAAGGAGGAGAGGCAGCCCAGCTGCCTCGGGGGACATTCGCGTAGGCGGGTACGGCAGGGCAGCCCATCGCCCAGGAAAAGTTGACTTTAAACAAATCGGGGTCTGACCCCAATTTGCAATGTGTTCTTCATGACGCCTCGCGGCGAGGGCGTGGCTTGCGCTGGCGTCTTGCACCACCAGGCTGGCCGTTGACGCACAAAAAAGCCCGCCGAAGCGGGCTTGGCATCTCGCTCGGGGCGATTAGCGTTGTGCCAGGGGCTTGACGGTGCGGGCCACCGAGCCGGTGAACAGCTGGCGGGGCCGGCCGATCTTGTACTCGGGGTCGCCAATCATCTCGTTGAGCTGCGCGATCCAGCCCACAGTGCGGGCCAGGGCGAAGATGCCGGTGAACAGGTTGACCGGGATGCCGATGGCGCGCTGCACGATGCCCGAGTAGAAGTCCACATTGGGGTAAAGCTTGCGCTGCACGAAGTAGTCGTCTTCCAGCGCAATTTTTTCGAGCTGCTTGGCCAGCTTGAACAGCGGATCGTTCTCCAGGCCCAGCTCGGTCAGCACCTCGTTGCAGGTTTCCTGCATCAGCTTGGCGCGCGGGTCGTAGTTCTTGTAGACCCGGTGGCCAAAGCCCATGAGCTTGACGCCCGAATTCTTGTCCTTGACCTGGCTCATGAACTCGCCCACCTTGGCCACGCCGCCCATCTTCTGGATGTCTTCGAGCATGTTCAGGCACGCCTCGTTGGCGCCGCCGTGGGCCGGGCCCCAGAGGCAGGCCACGCCCGCAGCGATGGCGGCAAAGGGGTTGGTGCCCGACGAGCCGCACAGGCGCACCGTCGACGTCGAGGCGTTTTGCTCGTGGTCGGCGTGCAGGATGAAGATGCGGTCCATGGCGCGCTCGAGCACCGGGTTGACCACATAGTCTTCGCAGGGCACGCCAAACATCATGCGCAGGAAGTTGCCGGCATAGCTCAGGTCGTTCTTCGGGTACATGAAGGGCTGACCCACGCCGTATTTGTAGGCCATGGCCACCAGCGTGGGCAGCTTGGCGATCAGGCGGATGGCGGCGATCTCGCGGTGCTTGGGGTTGTTGATGTCGGTGCTGTCGTGATAGAAGGCCGACAGCGCCCCGATCAGGCCGGTGAGCACCGCCATGGGGTGGGCGTCACGGCGAAAGCCACGCAGGAAAAACTGCATCTGCTCGTTGACCATGGTGTGGTTGGTCACGAGCTTGGTGAAGGCGCTCTTCTCGGTGGCGTTGGGCAGCTCACCGTAGAGCCGCAGGTGGCAGGTTTCCAGAAAGTCGCAATTGACGGCCAACTGCTCGATGGGATAGCCGCGGTAGAGCAGCTCGCCCTTGTCGCCGTCGATGTAGGTGATGGCCGACTGGCACGAAGCGGTGGACAAGAACCCCGGGTCGTAGGTGAACATGCCGGTCTGCGCATAAAGCTTGCGGATGTCGATCACATCGGGCCCGACGCTGCCGTGGTAGACGGGCATGTCAATACTGGGACTGCCGTTGCTAAAGGACAGCGTGGCTTTGTGGTCAGCGAGTTTCATGGCGATTCCTCTGTGGTTCCGTGTTGTGATAGGGCGCTGTGCTTGGCCGGGTGGGGCCGCCTGAGCACGTGCAAGATCTCCAGGGCTTGCGCCGAGCCGGCCCTGTCGTCGTCAAGTTGTTCGGGCTGCTTGCGCTGCAGCAGCAGGTCGAGCAGGTCGTTGTCGGACAGCGCCATCAGGTCTTCAAGCCCGCGGGCGTGACGCACCGTGACGCGCCCTTCGTGCTCGCTGAAAAAGCGCTCGATGAACAGGTCGTTTTCGAGTAGGCCGCGGCGGCAGCGCCAGCGCAGCTTGGACAGGCTGCGCTCATCGAGCAGGTCGGTGGTGGCGCTGTCCATGGTGGCTCGGGCTTGTCAGTTGGCTGGGCTCAGACCGAGCGCAGCACCATCATTTCTTTGATCTTGCCGATGGCCTTGGTGGGGTTCAGACCCTTGGGGCAGACGTCGACGCAGTTCATGATGGTGTGGCAGCGAAACAGCCGGTAGGGGTCTTCCAGGTTGTCCAGCCGCGCGGCAGTGGCCTGGTCGCGGCTGTCGGCGATGAAGCGGTAGGCCTGCAACAGGCCCGCGGGGCCGACGAACTTGTCAGGGTTCCACCAAAAGCTCGGGCAGCTGGTCGAGCAGCTGGCGCACAAGATGCACTCGTACAGGCCGTTGAGTTCATCGCGCTCCTCGGGCGACTGCAGGCGCTCTTTTTCGGGCGGCACGGTGTCGTTGACCAGGTAGGGCTTGATCGAGTTGTACTGCTTGAAGAACTGCGTCATGTCGACGATCAGGTCGCGCACCACGGGCAGCCCAGGCAGCGGCTTGAGCACGATCTCGCCGGGTAGCGTGTTCATGTTGGTCAGGCAGGCCAGGCCGTTCTTGCCATTGATGTTCATGGCGTCGGAGCCGCACACGCCCTCGCGGCACGAGCGACGAAACGAGATCGACGGGTCTTGCTCCTTGAGCTTCATCAGCGCGTCGAGCAGCATGCGCTCGGTGCCCGACAGCTCGATCTCGACCGTCTGCATATAGGGCTTGGCGTCTTTGTCCGGGTCGTAGCGGTAGATTTTGAAGGTGCGTTTTGCCATGGTGAATGCTCCGTGCGCGATCAGAAGGTGCGGACTTTCGGGGGAACCGATTCCACCGTCAGCGGCTTGAGGTTGACCGGC
>JBILGP010000451.1:0-2720 GCA_044350985.1 Polaromonas sp.
GGCCAGCAAGCTGCGGCCCTGCCAATCTTGCTGCCAGAACACTTGGGCCTTGCGGGAGACTTCGGCGCCGGGATCGTCGAAGTTTTCGGGCACCCGCTGCGGGAAGGCGCGCAGCGCGGCGCGGTAGCCCGCATCCGGAAACGGTGCGTTGTAGGCCGCCGCTTCGGCCTGGCTCAGGTGTGCGTTGCCCCGCAGCAAAAGCCGACCGACGTCGTATTGCGGCTGGCTCTTGCACCACTGACGCCAGGCCACAAAGCCGGGACTGAGGGCCTGCTGAGCAGTGGCCAGCACGGTGTTCATGGCCAGCAAGCCGGTGTAGCGCTCGGGCGCCTGCATGGGCAGGGTCAAGCCCAAAATGCCGCCCCAGTCTTGCACGGTCAGCACCACCCTTTTTAGATCGAGCCGCTCGATCAGCTCGAGCAGTATCTGCCGGTGCCGCTCAAAGTCGTGAAAGTCCTCGCGCTTGGGCTTGTCGCTTTTGCCAAAGCCCAGCATATCGGGCGCGACCACACGGTGACCCGCGGCCAAAAAGACGGGGAGCATGCGGCGGTAGACATAGCTCCAAGTCGGGTTTCCGTGCAGGCACAACCAGGTCAGAGGGGCGTCATGCGGTCCTTCATCCAGGTAGTGCAAGCGCCAACCGATAGCCGAAGGCAGATCACTCACGTAGTGGGGGGACCAGGGGTAGTCCGGCAAACCGGCAAAGGCCGAGTCGGCCGTGCGCAAGCCGTCTTCGCGCAGCGGCTCGGCATTGATGCGGCGCGGCTTGAAAAAATCCTTGAGCAACTGGCCGCACTCCTGCGCGAGCACCCCCCCGCTGACTTCGGTGTGCGGGTTCAGCGACGCCAGGGCGTACACATCGAGGGCTGATCCGGCCGCGCCGGCGCGTGGGTCGGTCGCGCCGTAGACCACCCGGGCCAGGCGCGCATGCAGCACGGCTCCGCTGCACATGACGCAGGGCTCGAGCGTGACGTAGAGGGTGCAGCCCTCAAGCCGGTAATTGCCAAGGTTGCGGGCGGCATCGCGCAGGGCCATCACCTCGGCGTGGGCCGTCGGATCGTGTTGGCCGATGGGCGCGTTGCGCCCCCGGCCTATCACCTGCCCGTCGCGCACCACCACAGCGCCCACCGGCACCTCGCCGGCCTGCTGCGCCTGCCGAGCCAACGCAAGTGCTTCACGCATGAAGACGCTGTCTTGTTCTGCATCGCTCATCGTTGACTTCCTCGCTAGGCAGATGGTGGGAGCTGACCGCATGGACGGTCTTGGCCGGCGCGATCGGACGGCGCCGTCTTTGCGATTGTCGCGCGGCCATCGCTGGGCCCGAAAGCCGCCAATCACGAGCTGGCGACAGCACCGCTAAAATTCGTGAACAAATGAGTCTGCGCCCTTCTTCTGGTCGCGACTCTGACAGCCCATAGGCTGGCCAGTCATCGCTGTAACCCTGCCCTTTGACCTGTGGAATTTGCATGCGCAGATATCTCGTTGTCTTGACCGCCGCCCTGTTGTCGTGCCCTGCGCTGGCTCAAGAATCGGCCACGGCCGTGGCCGGCCAAAAGACCAACATCCCGATCAAAATCAAGTCCGAAACGGCCTGCAGCATCGAGATCACCCTCGGCGCGCGCAGGGAACTGCGGGTGGCAGAGCCGCCCAACTACGAAGTGGCGTTCGAGTTTCAGAGCGAAGATCCCGGGATTGCCGAGATACGCTGGGAGGGTAGGTTTCGCGCCCGTGGACTGAGGTCGACCCCTGCATGTACGGGTTCGGGCCTGGTTCGGGTCACGACGGTGCCCAACACGGAACAGCGCAAGGCCGAGTGGGCGCGTGTCTTCGCGCCGCTGCGGCCCGAGCAGAGAGCCTGTCTGCAAGTTGGGTTGACACACCGTGGCGTGAAATTCGAGTCGACCGATCCGCAAGCCAGCCTCGATGCGCCCACCACGGCTGGCGCGCGTGAGGTTTTCGGCAAGTGCGATTCCTTTTTCATGGTGCCCAGGGTGTGGGGCATCAACGATCCGAGCGACTATCCCTGCGCACTTCCTGGCGGACTCAAATCGCGTTGCAGCGCCAGCTATGCCGAGCGTCTGCCAGATGGCCGACTCGCGCCCATCAGTCTGGAAGCTGCTATCGTGGCCCACCTTGACGGCAAGTCCTGGACCACAGAGCAACGCGAAAGTGACGCCGCCCGGGAAGCCCGCGACCGACTGGCCCGGGAGGAGCAGAATCGCCGGGAAGCCGAAGTGGCCCGCCGCGAGGCCGAGTTTGCCGCCAAGCGCCAAGCCGAGGAGCGCGAGCGGCAGGCGCGACAAGAGGCGCAGGAGCGGGACCGCCGCGCGCGGCTGGAGGCCGAGGAGAGGGACAGACTGCTCAAAGAGAGCCCTGAGTACCGGCGGCAACAGGCCGAGATTGAGCGGCGTCGGGTGGCCGAGATGCTGGCTGCCGAAGACAAGTCGCGGCGCGAAAAAGATCAGCTCGAGCAGGCGGCGCGACTGCAGCGTCAGGAGGCTGAACGCCGCCGTGCGGCGGAGCTAGCCGCTGCCCAGGAGCGAGCCCGTGTTGAAAAAGAGCAGGCCGAGCAGGCCGCCCGCCAGAGGCGCCAGGACGAAGAAAGGCGGCAGGCCGAACAGGCCGAACGCGAGCGGGCCGAGCGCGCTCGGATCGCCAGCACCTTCCCCTACTACGCCCTCGTGACCTGCGGTTTTCGGGGGCAGCACACCAACGTGCTG
>JBILGP010000452.1:0-2715 GCA_044350985.1 Polaromonas sp.
CGGCCACTTCGAGGGCAAGTCGGTCATCAGTGCGCAAGAGGCAGCGGCCAAGATCAAGGCCGCCGTCGATGCCCGCCACAGCCAGGACCTGCTCATCATCGCCCGCACCGACGCACGGGCTACCGAAGGGCTCGATGCGGCCCTTGAGCGCGCCGCGCTCTACGCCGAATACGGCGCCGACATCACCTTCGTGGAAGCGCCGCAAAGCACCCAGGAGCTGGGTCGCATCGCCAGCGAGCTGGCGGTGCCGCAGCTGGTCAACGTGGTCATCGGCGGCAAGACGCCGGCCCTGAGCACGGCCCAATTCGCGCAAATGGGCTTTGGCCTGGTGCTCTACGCCAATGCAGCCTTGCAAGGCGCGCTCAAAGGCATGACCGACGCCTTGACACACCTGCGCGACAACGGCCGCCTCGACGAAGACAGCGCGCTGGTGGCCAGCTTCGCGCAGCGCCAGCGGCTGGTCAACAAGCCACTGTTCGACGAGCTCGACCGCCGCTACCAGGCCGATTGAGCCCCCACGCCGCCACCTGAACGAGGGCTCAGGCCGGGCTCGATCGCAGACCGTAGACCTGGCCTGCAAGAAACAGGTATTCGGCGCGCAAGATCGCATCGCCCTTCTCGCCAGCAAAGGTAAAGCCCAGCACGCCCAGCTCGGTGCCACCCCTGATCTCGGGCACCTTCCAGGCCTGCATGCGCGTCAGCGGCGCCAGCTCCACCTCCCACAGCCGATCCCTGCGCGTGGGCAACTGAGCGGCCTTGAGCAAAGCAGGCCCATCGACAGCGGCACTTTGCGCCGGCAGTTTGCGCGCGCCCAGGTCGGCCGGCAACTTCAGGTCGGCGGCCACCTCCAGCTTGAACTCCACATGCGGGTTGCGCCAACTGACCGTGCTGGCGCGTCCCTCGAGCCAGATTGGCCGGTTCTGATCAAAACTGCTCCAGCCGTGGTGGGCGCGGGCCAGCAGGGGCAAGGCCAGGCCAGTGGCCAGCAAGGTTCTGCGATGCATGGTTGATCCCTTCGGGCGGCGGTTGAAACGGTTTGAGTTTAAGTCGCGAGCCAGGTTCGCAGCCACTGCGCCCCGGCTCAAACGTAGGCGATCGAGCGGCCGCAAACGATGACGGCCAACCAAATCACCGTCGAGACCAGGGCGAGCAGGCGCGCGGTGCGGTCCATCCGCACCAAAGAGCCCCGGCCATGAAACCAAGCCGCATTCGTGCCAGCGAGCATGAGCAAGCCCATCTTGATCACAAAGGCCCGGTTGGCCAGCAGCTCGCCGGCCTGCGCGGCAAACATCAGCAAGCCACTGGCGCCGGCCAGCGCAAAACCTACCACGGCCAAACCCAGCGCCAGCCGCGCCAGGGGCTGCACGGGCAACTGTTCACCCCAACCCCAGACCCGCAACTCCAGCAGCACCAAATTGCCCACCAGCAGGCCGATGCCCACGATATGCACCACCTCCAGCGCGGGGTAGGCCAGGGGATGGGCGACGATCCAGCTGAGCATGAGGCGATTGTCCTCGCCCTCGCGATCGATCGCCTCGACCGCCCTGCACCCAGGGGTCTGCCAGGGGTCTGAACTGAAGGCCTCGACTTTTTTTGCTCAAGACGCCACGAGACCCCAAGGACGCGGCATGATGGAGGCTTGACCTCGGAGACACACCCATGCCCAGCGACATCGAAATTGCCCAATCGACCCCGATGCTGCCGATCACGCAGATCGCACAGCAGTTGGGACTGCCCGAGCAAGCCCTGGTGGCCTACGGGCCGCACAAGGCCAAGATTGCACTGCCGCACCTGCGCGCCCTGGAAGATCGCCCCAACGGACGGCTGGTGCTGGTGACCGGCATCAACCCCACGCCCGCCGGCGAAGGCAAGACCACCACCACCGTGGGTCTGGGCGACGCGCTCAACCGCATCGGCCAGCGCGCCATCGTGTGTCTGCGCGAGCCCTCGTTGGGCCCGGTCTTTGGCCTCAAGGGCGGCGCCGCCGGCGGCGGGCGGGCCCAGGTGGTGCCGATGGAAGACATCAACCTGCACTTCACGGGCGACTTTCAGGCCATCGCGCTGGCGCACAACCTGCTGGCGGCGCTGATTGACAACCACATCCACCACGGCAACGCCTTGCGCATCGACGCGCGGCGCATCAGTTGGAAGCGGGTGGTCGACATGAACGATCGGGCGCTGCGCGAGATCGTGGTCGGACTGGGCGGTCCGGGCAACGGCTATTCGCGCCAGGACGGCTTTGACATCGTGGTCGCATCCGAGGTCATGGCCATCTTGTGTCTGGCCACCAGCATGAGCGACCTCAAAACGCGACTGTCGCGCATTGTGGTGGCGACCTCCCTGGACGGCCGGCCGGTCACCGCCGCCGACCTGCAAGCCACCGGCGCGATGGCTGCGCTGCTGCGCGACGCGCTCGCGCCCAATCTGGTGCAGACGCTCGAACACAGCCCGGCCTTCATACACGGCGGGCCCTTTGCCAATATCGCGCACGGTTGCAACTCCCTCATGGCCACCCGCAGCGCGCTCAAGTTGGCCGACTGGGTGGTGACCGAAGCGGGCTTCGGCGCCGACCTGGGGGCCGAGAAGTTTCTCGACATCAAATGCCGCAAGTCAGGGCTCTGGCCGTCGGCAGCCGTGGTGGTGGCCACCGTGCGGGCGCTCAAATACCAAGGCGGCGCTCCCGTCAAGCAACTGGGGCAGGAGGATTTGCCGCGT
>JBILGP010000453.1:0-2706 GCA_044350985.1 Polaromonas sp.
GTTCAAGAGGCAAACGGGTCTTGATCCGGCGATGCATCCTATTCGCCCATGGTCTTAGGCCTTAAGTCCCGATTCCGCCCCACAAGGGCGTGCGCAGGGGCACCGAAGGTTTTTCGTCAGAGAAATTCGCAAAGGTTCATCATGGAAATCTCCAAGGCAGAGTTGGCCAGCGCAGCAGCGGCCGCCCCCGGCAGCAAAGGTGCCGAAGTATTGGGCGCCGAAATTTTGGTGCGATCGCTGATTGAAGAGCAGGTGCAGTTCATCTGGGGCTACCCAGGCGGGGCCGTGCTCTATATCTATGACGCCCTGTACAAGCAAGACAAGATGCAGCATGTGCTGGTGCGCCATGAGCAGGCTGCCGTCCATGCCGCAGACGGCTACGCGCGTGCCACTGGCGAGGTGGGCGTCGCCCTGGTCACCTCCGGGCCCGGTGTGACCAACGCGGTGACGGGGATCGCCACTGCGTACATGGACAGCATTCCGATGGTCATCATCACGGGCCAGGTGCCCACTGCCGCCATCGGCCTGGATGCTTTTCAGGAGTGCGACACGGTTGGCATCACGCGACCCATCGTCAAGCACAATTTTTTGGTCAAGGATGTGCGCGAGCTGGCAGCGACCATCAAGAAAGCGTTTCACATCGCCCGCTCCGGCAGGCCTGGGCCGGTGGTGGTCGATGTTCCCAAAGATGTCACGGTCAAGAAGTGCGTTTTTGAGTACCCGGCCGCTGTTGAGATGCGCAGCTACAACCCGGTGCGCAAGGGCCACGGCGGGCAGATCCGAAAGGCCTTGCAGCTCTTGATGACGGCCAAACGGCCCTACGTCTACAGCGGTGGCGGGGTGTTGCTCTCCGATGCCTCGACTCAGCTGCGCACGCTGGTTGATATGCTCGGCTACCCGTGCACCAACACGCTGATGGGCCTCGGTGCCTACCCGGCCACCGACCGAAAGTTTCTCGGTATGCTGGGTATGCACGGCACGATCGAGGCCAACAATGCGATGCAAAACTGCGACGTGCTCATTGCCATCGGTGCGCGGTTCGATGACCGCGTGATCGGCAATCCCAAGCACTTCGCCCAAAACGAGCGCAAGATCATTCACATCGACATCGATCCGTCGAGCATCTCCAAGCGGGTCAAGGTCGATGTGCCCATCGTGGGGGACGTCAAGGACGTGCTCACCGAACTGATCGGCATGATCCGCGAGTCCGGTCTCAAGCCCGACGCCCAGGCCCTGGGGCAATGGTGGAAGACCATCGAAGGCTGGCGTAGCCGTGACTGTCTCAAGTACGACCGCGGCAATCAGGACGTGATCAAGCCGCAGATGGTCATTGAGACGCTCTGGAACATGACTCAGGGGGTTGAAGCCTACGTCACGTCAGACGTGGGCCAGCACCAGATGTGGGCAGCTCAGTTCTACAAATTCAATGAGCCGCGGCGCTGGATCAATTCCGGTGGCCTGGGCACCATGGGCGTGGGCATTCCCTATGCGATGGGCATCAAGCTGGCCAAACCCGAAAGCGAGGTGTACTGCGTCACCGGCGAAGGCTCGGTGCAGATGTGCATCCAGGAGTTGTCGACCTGCCTGCAGTACAACACCCCGATCAAGGTGCTTTCGCTCAACAACCGTTACTTGGGCATGGTGCGTCAGTGGCAGGAGATCGAGTACTCGGGTCGCTACAGCCACAGCTACATGGACGCGCTGCCCAACTTCGTCAAGCTGGCCGAGGCCTATGGCCATGTCGGCATGCTGATCGAGCGCCCGCAGGACGTCGAGCCGGCCTTGCGTGAGGCCCGCTCACTTAAGGATCGCACCGTGTTCATGGACTTTCGCACCGACCCAACCGAGAACGTGTTCCCGATGGTGCAGGCCGGCAAAGGCATCACGGAGATGCTGCTGGGCAGCGAGGACCTCTGAGCGCAGGACAGCCGATGCCAGGCCGTACGCCCAGGGTGGCCGCTGTTCCCCTCTTTTGATGAATCTATGGCCTGTCAAGCCCGCGCATTACCGTGTGTGGGGGAGGGCAGGGCAAATGAGAAATCCCAATGAAACACATTATTGCAGTGCTGCTTGAAAACGAGCCCGGAGCTTTGTCCCGGGTGGTGGGTCTTTTTTCTGCCCGCGGCTACAACATCGAATCGCTGACTGTCGCCCCTACCGAAGACCCGAGCCTGTCGCGCATGACCATACAGACAACCGGTTCGGACGATGTGATTGAACAAATCACCAAGCACCTGAACCGGCTGATCGAGGTCGTCAAGGTGGTCGATCTGACCGAGGGTGCCTATACCGAGCGCGAGCTCATGATGGTCAAGGTGCGTGCTGTCGGCAAGGAGCGCGAGGAGATGAAGCGCATGGCCGATATTTTTCGGGGTCGCATCATCGACGTGACGGAAAAGAGCTACACGATTGAGCTGACCGGCGATCAATCCAAGAATGATGCATTTTTGGAAGCGATCGATCGCAGTGCGATTTTGGAGACGGTTCGAACCGGTGCCAGCGGCATAGGCCGTGGCGAAAGAATTTTGCGCGTTTGAGTGTTAGCAAGGCTCGGCCACCCGTCCGTTCGGGTCGAGCCTGTCGAAGCCCGGTTATCCGGCCGGGTGTGCTTGAGCCGTTCGACAGGCTCAGGACGAACGGCATCATCAACTGGAGATTAAGAATGAAAGTTTTTTACGACAAAGACTGTGACCTGAGCCTGATCAA
>JBILGP010000454.1:0-2695 GCA_044350985.1 Polaromonas sp.
TATGTCTTTTTGCGGCGCACCGCCCTGGGCGTGTCAATCCAGGCGGCCTCACAAAATCAGCTCGCCGCCTACCTCAGCGGCATACGGGTCAAGCGGGTGACCTCTTTGGTGTGGGCGCTGGCCGGCGCCGTCTCGGGCGCCTGCGGCTTGCTGCTGGCCCCGATCGCGCTGGTCGATATCTCGCTGTGGATCGTTGTGCTCAAAGCCCTGGCCGCGCTGGTCCTCGGTGGCTTTGGCAGCATCCCTGGCGCCATCCTGGGCGGATTGCTGCTGGGCCTGATCGAGCAATTTGCAGGCGTCTACCTGCCCGATGGTTCCAAGGACGTCGCCGCCTATGTGGTTCTCATAGCCACCTTGGTGCTGTGGCCGCGCGGGCTGCTCGGCGAAGCACACGGCCGCAGGGTCTGAAGCATCATGCGCTTTGACTACGACACCTCCTACCTCGACGCCAAGCGTCTGCTACGTTACCCAGCGCAAAAGCTGGCCTACGCTGTGCTGGCGATCTTGCTGCTGGCCGCCCCCTGGCTGCTGCCCAAGTACTACGTGGGCGAGTTGACCTACCTGTTCATCATGGCCATTGCCAGCCTGGGCTTGATGGTGCTCAGCGGCTACACCGGTCAGGTATCGCTGGGCCACGCGGCTTTTTTGGCGGTGGGCGCCTATGCCCATGCCTGGTTGCTCAGCCAAGGTGCGCCCTGGCTGCTCGGCATTGCCCTGGCCACTGGCATCAGCGCCTTGGTCGGTCTGTTGCTGGGGCTGCCAGCCATCCGGGTTTCGGGCCTGTATCTGGCGATGGTCACGCTGGCCTTTGCCATCTTGATCGAGCATGTGCTGGGCCGCTGGAAGAGCGTGACCGGCGGCTACAACGGACTCCCAGTGGGCGACCCCGTCATCCTGGGGGCCGATCTGTCCGGGCTCAAGTCGTTTTACTTTTTGGCGCTCGTCAGCCTGGTGCTGACATTGGCCGTGCTGATCAACCTCATGCGCGGCAAGACGGGCCGCGCTTTTGTGGGTGTGCGCGACTCAGAAGCGGCGGCGGCCAGCCTGGGCATCTGGGTGGCCGGCTACAAGGTGCTGGCCTTCGTGATTTCGGCGGCGGTCTGCGGATTTGCCGGGGCACTGCTGGCCCACCATGTGCGGCACATCACACCCGAGGGCTTTAACCTGCTGCTGTCGCTCGAGCTGGTGCTGATGGTGACGATCGGCGGCCTGGGCTCGCTGCGCGGCGCCATCCTGGGCGCCTTTCTGATCGGCATGGTGCCCGCGCTGATCTCGCAGATCAAACCCCTGCTGGGCGATCGCATCGCCAAGCAATTCGGACTGGAAATCTTCTTCTTCGGTCTGATCTTGGCCATCTTCGTGCTTTTTGAGCCCAAGGGACTCAACGGACGCTGGCTCAAGATCAAGGCGTTTTTTGACACCTTTCCGCTCTACCGCAAGGACGTGTTTCGCCGCGGCAAGACCTATATGAAATCGGAGCGCTACCGATGAACGCGGGCACCCGGTCCTCACCTTCCACCGCAGGCGCGGCGGGAGCCGGCTTGCAAGTGCGGCAGCTGGCCTTGCGCTTTGGCGGCGTGCACGCGATCCGCGACATCAGCTTTGATGTCGCACCCGGAGAGATCTTCGCCATCATCGGGCCCAACGGCGCGGGCAAGACCTCGGTCTTCAATGTCATCACGCGCGTGTTTGATCCGAGCGCCGGCACGGTGAGCTTTGACGGCGTGGACATCACGCGCATCGCCCGCCACCGCGTCGTCACGCACGGCATTGCGCGCACCTTCCAAAACATCGAGCTGTTCGAGGGCGCCACCGTGCTCGACAACCTGATGCTCGGCTGCCACCGCTTTGCCCAGGAAAGCTTTCTGGGCCAGTGCCTGTGGAGCCCGGCGGTGCGTCAGTCGCAGGCGGGTCTGCGCGCGCACGTCGAAGAAGTCATCGACCTGCTCGATCTGGCGCCGCACCGCAACAGCCTGATCACCGGCCTGCCCTACGGCGTGCGCAAGGTCGTCGAGCTGGCCCGCGCACTGGCCACCCGACCCAAGCTGCTGCTGCTCGATGAGCCGGCCTCCGGCCTGAACCCAGAGGAAACACAGGATCTGGCCTTCTGGATCGACGACATCCGCAGCGACCTGGGCATCACCGTGGTGATGGTCGAGCACGACATGTCGCTGGTCTCTGAAGTGGCCGACCGGGTGCTGTGCATGAACCTGGGCGAGGCCTTGTCCACTGGCACGCCCCAGCAGGTCCAGTCCGACCCCAAGGTGGTCGCGGCCTACCTCGGCGGGGACTCCGAATGAACACACCGACAACGCCCGCAGCTGATGCCTTGATGGATGACGCCTCTGCGGCGAACGCCATCTTGTCGATACGCAATCTAGAGACCTGGTATGGCCCGATTTCAGCCATCAAGGGCGTCAACATCGAGCTGTCCAAGGGCGACTTTGTCACCGTGCTGGGCGCCAATGGCGCGGGCAAGACCACCTTGCTCAACACCATTGCTGGCGTGATCGATCCGTTCAAGGGTTCGGTCCATTTCATGGGCGAGGCAATCGACGGCCTGGACCCCGACGAGGTGGCCCGCCGGGGTCTGGTGCTGGTGCCCGAGGGCCGCCAGGTGTTTCCTTTTTTGAGCGTGGCTGAAAACCTGCGCATGGGCGCTTTTGCCCGGCGCTCGCCCAACGGCGCCGCCGAG
>JBILGP010000455.1:0-2694 GCA_044350985.1 Polaromonas sp.
GGGTTGCCGGTGCATTCGACCACCACATCGACCTGCGGGTGGCTGACGAGGGCCTGCCAGTCGTCGGTGATCCAGGTCTGTCCGGTCTTGAGGGCCTGCTCGATGCTGCTGGCCTGAGTTTGCTCGGTCCTCCAGCCCACGCGGGCCAGGTTGGCCCGCGCCGCATCGGGCGACAGGTCCGCAATGGCCAGCAGATGCACACCGGGCGTGCGTGGCACCTGCGCCAGGTACATGGAGCCGAACTTGCCGGCACCGATGAGCACGATGCGCACCGGCTTGCCGGCGGCCGCGCGTTCTTGAAGTTTGGCGTAGAGGTTCATCAGGCGGCCTTGCGGGGGGTGTCGATCGGCTCGGTCGAGGTCACGAGCGCGCTGGCGGGCATGCCGTTTTTCCAGGGCAGCTCGACCGGCACTGGCGAGAGCAGGCAGTCGTCGGGCAGGCACTCAATGGGCGTGAAGTCGCGGTGCGCGATGTATTCCGGACGTTTGAAGCGGCGGATGTGGTTGGACACCGCGCACAGGCTCAGGTAGACGCTCACACGGTTCCAGGGCGAGAGGTTGCTGGTGGACGCATGGACCAGGCAGCTGTGAAACACGATCATCGAGCCGGCCGGGCCGGTGGGGCTGACGATGCCGCCTTGCTTGCCGCCGGCGCGCTCGACGAGTTGCGTGATCAGCTCGTTGCTGACGGTCCACAGTGGGTAGCTGGTGGTGGTCAGGTCGTGCTTGGCATCGACCACGCCCTTCTTGTGGCTGCCCGGGATGAACATCAGCGGGCCGTTGAATTCGTTGACATCGTCCAGGAAGATGGCCACGTTCATGGCGCGCTCGGTGGGCATGAGGTCGTCGTTGAGCCAGGTGCCGTAGTCCTGGTGCCACTGCCAGACGTCGCCCTCAAAAGCCATCTTGCCGTTGATCTTGAACTGGTGCATGTAGAGCTTTTCGCCAAACAGATCTTCGACCGGCTCGATCATGCGTGGATGCCGGCCGAGTTTGGCAAAGGGCTCGCTGTACATGTGGGCGGCGAAATTGGTGCGCACCGCATCGCTGCCCTTCTCGCGCACGTTGTAGGCCTCGCGGCGGCTGTAGAGTTCGGGCACCGCATCGACCAGCGTGCGGGTTTCCTCGGGCGTGAACAGGCCGGGGAAAAACAGATAGCCCTCGCGGTCAAATTGTTCGATCTGCTGTGCGGTCAGTTTCATGGGCGCTCTCCTGAAAAAGTGGGGGATGGGGTGTGGGACGGGTCGGGGCTGGCCGCGCTGCTCAGGGCTGTGGACAACTGGCGCGCCAGGTTGCTGCCAGCCTCTTGCGAATGGCCGGCGCTCAGTTGCCGGGCCTGCTCGGCGTCGCCGCGGGCAATGGCTTGGGCAATCGCCTCGTGCTCGTCCCAGATCGTGGCGCGCATGCCTGAGACTTGCAGCACTGCGCCCATGGCGCGGCGGATGTGGGCCCAGTGCAGCTGCGCGCTCTGCTCAATCAGTGGATTGCCTGAGGCTTGGTAAATTGCGCTGTGAAAACGCACATCGGCCAGCAGCATGGCTTTGATATCGCCGTTTTTCAGCGCCTGCCGGCCGCTGGCGATGATGTCCGGGCTGATGCGACAGCGCTGCTGCGCCGCCAGGTCTGCGGCCAGCGCATCGAGCGCGCCGCGCACCTGGTAGATGCGCAGCAGTTGTTGGCCATCGAGCGGGCTCACACACACGCCCCGGCCGGGTGCGTCCACCAGCAGGCCGTCTTTCTTGAGCAGGCGCAGGGCTTGCAGCACAGGCTGGCGCGAGACGGCAAGCTGCTCGGCGATCTCTTCTTGCGTCAGGCGGGCCCCGGGCGCAAGCGAGCCGTCGCAGATGGCATCGAGCAGGGCGCGCCAGACCTGGTCGACCAAGTCTGGCGTGGTTTCGAGCTTGATGAGTTGGGCCATCGTTCTTGTGTTCTGTATACAGAATACGTTGAGATGGTACACCAGAGCCAGATCGTGTGCTGGCCAGTCCTTGAGCTGACCACTTTGTGCCAAGATGGCGGCCTGATCAAAACAGGAGAGGGCATGTCGCAGTACGACCCGATTTGGCTCGAGCAGATGTACAACAACCGCGCTTTGGTGCCGGCTTTTCCCGAGCATGCCCAGCGCTGGCTGCGCGACTCGGCGCAGGCCCGCGTGCAGCTGCGCTGCGCGCTCGACCTGCGTTACGGCCTGGCCGGGCGCGAGCGCCTGGACGTCTTTCCGGCCGAGCGCCCTGGCGCGCCCGTGGTGGTCTTTATTCACGGTGGCTATTGGCGTGCACTGGACAAGAGCGACCACTCCTTTGTCGCGCCCGCCCTGCACGCCATGGGGGCCACGGTGGTGGTGCCCGGCTATGAGCTGTGTCCGGCGGTGAGCATCCCGCAGATCACGATGCAGATGGTGCGGGCGCTGGCCTGGGTCTGGAAGAACATCGACCGCTACCACGGCGATCGCTCGCAGATCACGGTGATCGGGCATTCGGCCGGGGGGCATCTGGCGGCCATGATGCTGCGCTGCCTGTGGCCGCAGTTCGATCCAGCTTTGCCGGCCGACCTGGTGCGCAAGGCACTGTCGATTTCAGGCCTGCACGACCTCGAGCCCATCTCGCAGGCGCCGTTTTTGCAAGTCGATCTGCGCCTGAGCCCGCAGGATGTGAGCCGCGCCAGCCCGGCCCGCCTGCCTGCGCCGGCCGGCACT
>JBILGP010000032.1:0-9231 GCA_044350985.1 Polaromonas sp.
CGGGGGTGTTTTCAAGCGCTGCCTTGTGCCACCACGGACGCCTGCCGAGATCTCGACTCCGATGCGGCGGCAGATCCACCTCATCTGGGCGATGCATCCAACACCAGGGTGCAGGGGCATCAAAAGGATGGTGTGGGTCTGCCATCGACACCCATGCGCAAAACGGCTTGGCTGGCTGCTGCAGTTGCCCCGCTTGATGCTGAAGCCGCCCTTGCTGAGCAATGTAGTCAACCGCGCGATCCCCCACCCAAGTGCTGTTGTGCCAAGCCGTGGGCAAGGCGCTGTTGTGCGTTTGCGCCGCCTGGGTTTGCGGGTCAAGTCGCTGGCTGTAGAGGGCGTTTTTCAAAGCGCCCAAGCCATCCCGGTGGTACCAGCGTTCGTAATGCAAGCCGCCGGGGCTGGCCTCGGGCAGCCAATAGTTGTGCCCCAGTTGCATCAACTCGACCTGCTCAAAGCCCATGTAAGGGCCGCTCCAATCGTCTGCAAAAAGATGCGAGCTGGCAACGTTCTCGCAGCGGCCGGTTGGCCGGTTTGCGTAGGAATGGTTGCTCGAAAAATGCGCCTTGCCGATGAACCGCGTGTCGTAGCCCGCTTTGCTCAACGAGCCTGCAAAACCTACCGCCGCAGTCGACTCGTCAAGATCGATGCCGTTGTCGTGCACTCCACTGGTCAGCGGCAGCATGCCGGTCAAGATGGAAGCCCTTGCAGGCATGCACACCACATTGGGCGTGATGCAATTTGTAAATCGCGTGCCTTGTCGAGCCAGTAAATCAAGGTGGGGCGTGCGCACCCTGCGCCCTTCGAATCCGAAGCAGTCAGCGCGGTGCTGATCGCTCATGATCAGCAAAATGTTAGGTCGTCTCAAATCGTGTCACCGGTGGTTGCAGATATGAGTGCCTCAATTCTTTGCGGTGTATCCGGTCGCTTTGATGACCGGTCCCCAGCGCTCATAGTCCTCTTTGAGATGGCGAGTCAGTTCGGCAGAAGACCTGACATCAGAATCAAACTCCAGCTTTTCAATGGCGGCAACCAAGCGCGGGCTGCGCGCGGCAGCCAAAATCGCCGCCTCCAGTTCCTGCTGAATCGCTTTAGGTGTCTTGCTCGATGCAAAAAATGCAAACACCTCGGCAAGCTGTAATTCGGGGTAACCGAGCTCCTTGAAGGTCGGCACGCCAGGCAGGCCAGGCAAAGCCCTGTCGCCGCTGAAGGCCAAAATGCGAAGCTTGCCGGACTTGTGATGCGTCACCAGGTTGGGCAAGGTGGTGGCCAGGGCGGGGATCGTGCCGCCCAACACATCGGTCATTGCCGCCGCACCACCGCGATACGGCACATGCTGAAAATCGATACCGGCCTTGCGACCGAACATCACGCCCATGAAATGCATGACCGTGCCGGCACCCGGTGTGCCGTAGCTGGCCTTGCCTGGATTGGCCTTGGCCCATTCGACAAACTCTTTGAGTGTCTTGGCCGGTGTACCCGGTCCGACCCCCAAGCCAAACTGGAAAGAGCAGACACCTGCCAGCGGCGCGAGATCGCCCATCGCATAGCGCAGTTGGGGATAGACATGCGGAAAAATCGTCGCATTGCCCCCGGGCATCAGCACAATGGTGCTGCCGTCGGCGGGTGAGGCAAGCATCGCCTCGGTGGCCAATTGCCCAGCGGCGCCCGTACGGTTTTCTACGACCGCGTTGTAGCCTGCGACACGCAGCTCCTCACCGACTTGGCGAGCCACCACATCCACAGCGCCCCCGGCAGGGTAGCCCACGAGAATTTTCAAGGGTTTGCCCTGGGCAAAAGCCAGGCTGGGCGCTACACCTACGCAAGCGCTGGTTCCCATGTAGGTCAGGCAGTGGCGGCGAGTCAGCATAGGAATGTCTCCAGGGGAGCTGCAATCAGCATTCAGGGTGAGCCTATTCGCCACCAAGCCGATGTGCGAACGCGCCGATCATGTACCCGGCTGGAGCCCGCTTCAGTTACTTTGGTAACAATACAGAGATGATCCCTAACAACTTGCACTTCAGCGATCGCTTCGCGGTAGAACTCTTGCAAAGCCGCCAACTCGGTCGCAAGTTCGCGAGCGCCCTTGCGCAACCGATGGAACTAAAGAGCAAGCCGCTGCACCGATTTGAGGCGGGCGTCATCTTGTGCAGAGCGGGGGACCGCGTGACGCAATTGCCCTACGTCATGAGCGGGCGGCTCGACGCCGTGGTGCACGTGCCGGGCGCCCAAGGCGGCCAAATCGTGCCCATCTCGTTTCGCGCGGGTGAAATGGCTTTTCTGTCTTACTTGTTCAACCAGTTGCCCAGCGGCAGCGACTTGCTGGTGGGGGAGCCCAGCACCATTCAATGGCTGCCACTAAGAGACATTGAGGCTTGCCTGCTCAATGATCAGAGCTTGCTGCTGGCGCTGGTGCGTTTTCTCGGGCAGCGCCTGCGCGAGGTGCAAGCGCGTGAGCGCAGTTGGGCTGCAAGAGGCGTGCAGCCCCGGCTTTGCGCCGGCCTGGCGCGCATGACCGCTGATTTGCCCAGCCGCGCCGACGGACGTACCGTCGTCGGCGCAACCCATGAGCAGCTGGCGGCCGCCTGCGGCATAAGCCGTCCGAAGGCCTCCATTGCACTCAAGGCGCTGGAAGGGGCCGGAGTTTTGAAACTCGGCCGCGGCTGGATCGAGGTGCTGAATTTGCGAGGATTGATCGAAAGGGCCGGATAGAAGCCGCTGGCGGGCCAGCATGGGCTGGTCGCATAACGCGCCGAGTTTTCAGACCGCTGTTTTCAACCGAATCGGGGATTCGAATCAAGAATCAAGAAGTACAAAATTTGCTGCGCGTAGCGCCACACGCTACAATTGACATGTGATTCAAAGCTTCAGGCACAAAGGCGTTGAGCGCTTCTTCAAATCTGGCTCACGTGCCGGGATCCAAGCCACTCACGCCCCGCGCCTGGCCCGGCAGCTGTCTGCGCTGAACGCCGCCACAAGGCCCGAAGACATGAACCGTCCCGGCTGGGACTGGCACCCACTCAAGGGCGGCCTTTCGGGTCACTGGTCGGTCAGCGTCAACGGCAACTGGCGTCTGACTTTTGCGTTTGAAAACGGCAATGCCATCCTGGTCGACTACCAGGATGACCACTGAGGTGACCATGAATTCGATGCTCAACCCCCCCCACCCTGGCCTGACTCTGCGGGACGACATCCTGCCCGCGCTGAACCTGCAGGTGGGTGAGGCCGCTGCTCAGTTGGGCGTCGACCGGACCACCTTGTCCAAAGTGCTCAATGGACGAGCGGCGATTAGCCCCGCGATGGCACTTAGGATCGAGCGATGGCTGGGGCGCGACCACGGAGGCTCGGCTGAGGTGTGGCTGGCCCAGCAGACTGCGTACGATCTCTGGCAGGCACGGGCAGTTGTAAAGGCCAGCAAGGCGCTATCGGCGGTCAAGGTACTGCGGATTGGCACAGTCTGATTCATGCTTTACCGCTGGCCGATCTTCAAATTGAGTATCAGCTCGGGCGTGGTCAAGTTGCCGTATTCCCATGACATTTGTTTTTCACCGGTTGCTGACCACACAGACTGCCGCACTTTTCTGAGGATGGTTCCGATGTCGATTGCCTCCGTCAGGTGGTTCGACAAGGCCGCGGTGTAGGGTGAGTTTTTCGATGAGCCCACGCCGTCGAAGGCAAGCTCACCTGCGCCCGTGGCAAAACTGACCAACGTGTTGCTGGGGAGTGTGACGTTCATAAGCTGACTCTGCTGCGCCCTAAAGGGGTTGGCGAGATCAGAGTCGAAGAACACCAACTTGGTTTTCCCGGGCAGGTGGTTCGAGATGATCCAGGGCAGCGAAATGCCTTGTCTCCCGACTTGATCGGCACTGTCGGCCGCCAAATCCGTGGGCAAGATGTAGGGCTCGCCGTCCAGACTTACGCCATGGCCAGACCAGAAAAACACAGACAACTCGCTTGCCTTGGCGGTCTGCGAATACTGGCTCAGTCCCTCAATGAGCTGCTGGCGGGTCACATCGATGAGCGTCGTGACTTCAAAGCCCATCGAACGCAGCGTGGCACTTATGGTGTTGGCGTCGTTCGCCGGGTTGGCCAGAGGCGTAATCTTTGTGTAGGCGCCATTGCCCACCACCAGAGCATGCGCCTTACCAAGGCTGATGCGGCCCGGCACCTCGTTTTTCGGCCTGGACTCCTGCGCCTGCGAGTGAACGGTCAAGACCAGCAGCAAGACCGCTGCCATGTGTTTGAGTAGGGCCATCATTTTTTGATCCTTTTGAAGAAAGAGACCTCCCCTTAGCACGTTAATGTCCCGGGAAGTGGTGTAAGTTCTTGATGCGCGGCAGATAGGGACAGACATTGTGCTGGGGATGACGCTCGCTGGTACCCGGCTGCGGGCATCGTACCTGGATACCCACGCGCTCGCGCCCAAATGACGCCGACCCACGTGGATGCCTTGCCTTGCTAAGGCCCGCTGCAGCATCGGAGCGCCCATGAAGGGATGCTCCAAGTGGCGCACGTCGATTCGGCGCATAAGCGCCAAGTCAGCATCGCTGATGGGCCGCGGCCGGTCATAGACCGCGCTACGGCTGATATCGAGCAGCTTGGCTGGACGCGCCACGCTCAGTGGATGTTCACGGTCGACCACGCTAAAGCGCTCAGCAACCCCGACTTGGTGAGCACGGCTTTCCAAAAAATCGTTCTCCAGGGCCAACTGCCCGATCTTGGCGTGCAGCGGCGCCAGATCCACCGGGTCAGGCGCCGTGCCACTGCCGAACACGTCGGCTGCACGTTCCAGCAGTTGCCTCTTCCAATCGTTGATCTGTGTGGGGTGGCGTTCAAACTCCTTGCACAACTCGGCCATGGCCCTTGGCCTTGAAGGCAGCACTGCGGGAACGGCGGCCGAGCCGGCCTGAAGACTTCTTGTTCATCGCAAAACTCCTATTTCCGGGTCCTACTGGACCCGACAGTTTGCCCGGAGTCTGCTTTATCTCACCTGTTCAGATTTGCGGAGCCACTTCTGTCTGCCGTTTTCACGGAGGCTTATCAACAGGGCCCACTACCCCGGAGGGCCGTCAGGCCTGCGCCGCGATCACTTTGATTTCAACGCCGTACTGCGGGCCGGCCAGGCGGGGGCTGTGCACGGTGGCGCGCGCCGGCGTATGGCCAGGTACCACCCACTCCTGCCAAGCGCGGTTCATCTCATCAAAGGTATCCATATCAGTCAGCCAGATGGTGGCCGACAGCACCCGGCTTTTGTGGCTGCCGCTGAGCGCCAAAAGGCGGTCAATGCTGGCCAGAACTTGCTGAGTCTGGGTGTAAATGTCGGGCCCGCAGTCGTCGTTGGCGACCTGGCCCGTCAGGTACACGGTTTTTTGGTGGATCACGGCCTCGGACAGGCGGGGGCCGGTTTCTATGCGTTCAATGCTCATGAGGATCTGATTGAGGGTGGGCCAAAAAACGGATGGGCGGTCAAGCCAAAGTTAGGCGAGGGTCAAGTCAAGGGCAAGCCCTACCTACTTATTGCGTCCCACATACTGGGTGATGACCAGCAGCAAGGTGGTGATCAGCACGATCAGGGTAGAGACAGCGGCAATGGTCGGGTCGACCTGGTCACGCAAGGCGTTGAACATGTTTCGCGTCAGCGTCGAATTGGGGCCACCCGAAACAAAGAGCGCCACAATGATCTCGTCGAACGAGGTCAGAAAAGCCAGCACCGCCCCAGTGATCACCGAGAACTTAATTTGCGGCAGTGTGACCATCCAAAAGGCCTTGATGCGCGAGGCGCCCAAGCTGCGCGCGACCAGCTCCTGATCGAGGTCAAAAGTCTTTAGCGCAGATCCCACCACCAGCATGACCACCGGGATGGCGAGCATGCTGTGGGCCAGCACCAAACCCAGCATCGAATTGACCAGTTTGAGCTGCACATAAACATAAAAAACACCGATGCCAATCAAGATATTGGGCACCACCATCGGGGTCAGCAAAAGCATCAGCAGCATATGGCCGTGCTTCAGGCGAGCAACGTGCAAACCATAGGCCGCCATGGTGGCCACCGGCGTGGCGAAAAGGGCCGTCCACAACCCCGCTTGAAGCGATGTGGCGGTGGCATCCATCCAAGATTTTGAGTTGAAGTAGCTCTCGTACCAGCGCAGCGACCACTGACTCGGCGGAAACTCCAAGTACTGAGAGGCCGAAAACGACATGGGGATCACCAACAGCGTGGGAATCACCAGAAAGACCATGACCAGCACGGCGGTGGCGTACAGCCACAGACGGGCGCGATGCGTGATCTGGGTCTCGGTGGCAGGACGCTCAAGCCAGCTCATGATTGCGACCGGTTAACAAGCGCCGATCCAATGCGGGCCAGCCGCATGGCGCCAAAAATCAAGAGCATGGTCAAAAGCAGCAAGACCACGCCCAGTGCGCTGGCCGCTCCCCAATTGAAAAACAGTTCGATGTCGTTGGCAATTCGTCCGGCAACCATGATGACCTTTCCGCCACCCAGCACTGCCGGCGTGACATAAAAGCCCAGGCACAGGATAAAAACAATGAGCGTTCCCGTGATCAATCCCGGCAGGGCCAGAGGGAAAAACACCAACCAAAATCTGCGCAGCGGGCCGGCACCGAGGTTTGCAGCGGCACGCAGGTAGTCGCGGTCAATCGCACGCATGGCCGAATACAAGGGCAGCACAAGAAACGGCAGCATCACGTGGACCATGCCGACCAGCGTGCCGGTCAGGTTATGCACCAGCGCCAGCGGCTCGTCCCACAGGCCCAGCTCAATGCCCCAGTTGTTGATCAAGCCTTTGCGCTGCAGCAACACCAGCCAAGCGTAGGTACGCACCAAGAGCGAAGTCCACAGCGGCAGCAAGACCGCCACCATGCACAAGGTGGCCACACGCTTGGGCAACTCGGACAAGAAATAGGCCAAAGGGTAGCTCAGCAGGATGCAGATGAATGTGGTGATCAGGCTGACCTTGAAGGTCGTTGCAAAGGTGCGGCCGTACGAGGGCTGCTCCCACATGCGCTGGTAGTGCTCTAGGCTGAAGTTGCCAGCATCGGACAAGGCCGACAGGTAAAACAGCCAGCCCACAGGGATCAGCATGGTCAGACCGATGACCAACAGGGCCGGAGCGATCAGGCTGACCATCCCGAGCCGCTCCCAGCGCGCACTGCGCTGCAGGGCCAACGCATTGGGCAGGGCCGTCATGCGGGCGATCCTTGATCCGACAGCAGCACGGTGTCCTTGACCGCCAGCGCCAGACGCAAAGCTTGGCCCGCAGCCAGTTGGGACGAGTCGACCAGTCCATTGGATGCGCTGCGCACCTGCACCAGCGTGCCATCGGCCAGCGCCACCTGCAGCAGCGAACTGTCTCCCTGGTACACCGCGTTCACCAAGGTGGCCTGCAACAGGTTGAAGCCCGGCCCGGCCTCTTGCGTGGCGCCCAGCACACGCAGGCGCTCCGGGCGCAGCAACATCGTGTGAGCGCCATCACCGGTCAGGGGCTCAGCCGTCTGCAGAACCTGGCCGCCCAGTGTGAGTTGGCCAGCCGCCACCGATACCGGCACAAAAGTGGACTCTCCAATGAATTCTGCGACAAAGCGATTGGCTGGACGCTCGTAGATGACACGGGGCGTGTCAATTTGCATGATGCGCCCCCCGTTGATGACGGCAATCCGGTCTGACATGGTCAGTGCCTCGCGCTGGTCGTGCGTGACATACACCGTCGTCATGCCCAACTGCTCATGCAGCTGACGCAACTCGATCTGCATATGCTCGCGCAGCTGCTTGTCGAGGGCCGAAAGCGGCTCGTCCATCAGCATGATGCGCGGCTCAAAAACCATGGCACGGGCCAGCGCCACGCGCTGGCGCTGGCCGCCCGAAAGCTGATCCACGCCGCGAGAGCCGAAGCCACCCAGGCGCACCATCTCCAGCGCCCGCTCAACGCGACGGGCCGATTCGGCCCCGGCGATGCCACGCAATTTAAGCGGAAAGGCGACATTGGCGGCAACCGACATATGCGGAAACAGGGCGTAGTTCTGAAAAACCATGCCCAGTTCGCGCTTGTGCGGCGGCACGGTGATCATTTCCTTGTCGCCAAACTTCAAGCTGCCGCCATCGGGTCGGGTAAACCCGGCGAGCACCGTCAAAAGCGTGGTTTTGCCTGAACCCGAGGGGCCAAGCAGGGTCAGGAACTCACCGCTCTTGATGTTCAGGTCAACATGGTCAAGCGCAAACACTTTGCCATAGGTTTTGGTCACTTGCGTGATGGTGATCGGCAGCGACGAATGACTGACCATAGCAGGCTCACTGTAAAAAAAAGACGACCGCCCCCGGGGGCAGGTCGTCGGTGGCTCGATGGGCCCTAAAACCAGATTGAGGTCAACGACTCACTCGGTCATCATGTCTTGAAACAGGGCGTTGGCCCGGGCCCTGTTTTTGACATACCAGCTTTGATCGATCTGGAGTTGCTTGGAGAGATTTTCCGGATGGGAGGGGCTGCGCCTTGCCGCGGCAGCCGGAATGGCGTTGCCCTCAAAAGCCTTTTTATTGGTCGGGCCGTAGTTGATGTATTTGGTAAATTCAGCCTGATAGGGTGCCTTGATGATTTCGTTGAGGAACCTCATGGCATTGGCTTTGTTGGGAGCGCCCTTGGGGATTGCATAGCAATCCATATCGCTTGAGCCCTGGTTGAACGTGTAGGCCACCCTGCCGCCATCTTTGGCCACGGCATCGAAGCGGCCGTTCCAGCCCGTGATCATGTCGACCTCACCGTCCTTCATCAACTGGGCATGCTGAGCGCCCGAAGACCACCAAACGGTGATGTGTGGTTTGAGTTCCTTGAGTTTTTTGATCGCCCGCTCAATGCCGCCCGGAGCAGACAGCACCTCATAGACCTTGTTCGGGGGTACGCCATCGGCCATGAGCGCTGGCTCCAACACGAACTCTCCGCCCCTGCGAAACGAGCGCTTGCCGGGAAATTTTTTGACGTCCCAGAAATCGGCCCAGCTCTGCGGCCCCTTGTCGCCATAGGTCTTGGTGTTCCACGCAATCACAGTGGAGAAAACATCGCCGCAGACAAAGAAAGGCGTGGCGGCACCAGGAATCAGGTTGCTCGCGTCAATGACCTTGTAGTCAAGTGGCTCCAAGAGTCCCTCGGCCCCCGAAGCCGCCGCACCGCCTGTACCGCTGGTGACCACATCCCAGGTCACTGCGCCAGCCTTGACCTGCAGGGC
>JBILGP010000033.1:0-9223 GCA_044350985.1 Polaromonas sp.
AAGGGATCGGACAAGATGAGCACCTGCTCGCCCGGGCGGATCGCAAAGACGCGCTGAAAGTTGTCGAGGGCCTGGAAAAAATACTTGGTGTGCGTCAAAGCCGGTGCCACTGGCAAAGGCATCGCCTTGTAGGAGTCAGGTGAAACGGCCATGGCGCCCTCAATCCAGGCTGGCGCCAGAGCGGCGAATGGCGGCGCCCCAGCGATCAATTTCAATCCGGATGAACTGACGCAAGCCGTCGGGTGTGGTGGGGGCCGGTTCGGAGCCGCGCTGCGCCAACTGCTGACGCAATTCTTCGTCGCGCAGGACCTTGTTCAAGGCCTGGCTGAGCCGGTCAATCACCGGCTGGGGCGTACCGGCCGGTGCAAACAAGGCGTCCCAGGCGCTGACATCAAAGCCCGGGATACCCGACTCGGCAATGGTCGGCACATCCGGGAAACTGGCCACCCGCTGGGCCGTGCTGACCGCCAGCCCACGCAGCCGGCCCGCACGGACCTGGGGCGCCGTGCTGGGCATCACATCGATCATGAAATCGATGCGGTCGCCCAGCAGGTCAACCATGGCCGCCGCGCCGCCGCGATAGGGAATATGGACCGCAGACACACCGGCCTGCGCCTTGAGAATTTCCCCCGCCAGGTGCGAGGTGGTGCCGTTGCCGGCCGATGCAAAAGTGAACTTGCCCGGGTTCTTCTTGAGCGCGGCCAGCAACTCAGGCATGGTGGCAATGGGCAAGCCGGGTCGCACCACCACCAAAGCAGCAATGCGGGAGAGACGACCGATGGGCTCGAAGTTTTTCAGCGCGTCGAAGCCAGGATTCTTGTAGAGCGTCTGGTTGATGGCATGGGTGCCGTTGGTGCCATAACTGAGGGTGTAGCCGTCAGCAGCAGCCCGGGTCACCGAGGCCACGCCCACATTGCCCCCCGCACCGCCAATGTTCTCAAAGACGATGGACTGTCCAAGCTCGGGCCCCAAACGAGCCAACACCAGGCGGGCCAGGTTGTCGCCACCACCGCCGGCCGGAAACGGAACCACCACCTTGATGGCTCTGCTGGGGTAATCCCCCGCTGCGGTTTGCGAAAAAGCCAGTGGGGCAGCTGTTGCCCCGAGCGCCATCAAAACCGTGCGTCGGCTGGTCATGGGTAAATCCCTCCTCATCGTTTGTCGTTCAAGTTGGATTGGGGCCGGCGCATTCAAGCGCCCGCCTCAGTCTGAATCACTGCCCCGTAAAGGACGGTGCAAGGGCGAATCAGTCGATCGTCGCGCCCGAATCCTTGACGGCCTTGGCCCAGCGCGGCAGATCCGAACGAATCAAGGCCATGAACTGCTCGCCGCCGAGTTTGTAGGGCTCGGCGCCCACATTGGCCAGTTTGTCACGCACGTCGGTGGCATCGAGAGCCTGGTTGATGCTCGCTTGCAACTGCGCGATGACTGCCTTGGGTGTGCCGGCCGGCACAAACACGCCGTACCAGGGCGTCACCGCCAGGCCTTTGACGGTTTCTTGAATCGGCGCGGCGTTGGGCAAGGCGGCCAGGCGTTTTTCGTTGACCACGCCCAGCACCTTGATGCGGTTGCTGCGGATGAATCCGATCGACGACGGCAAGCTTTGCACCGACACCTGCACCTGACCGCCGGCCAGATCGGTCACGGCGGCAGCGGCGCCCTTGTAGGGCACATGCACGAGCTCGATGCCAGCGGCCTTGTTGAGCATCTCACCAACCAGGTGGTTGACCGTGCCGTTGCCGGCCGAGCCGATCATGATCTTGCCGGGCTGGGTCTTGGCCAGCGCAATCAACTCGGCCGTGGTGTTGGCGGGAAAGTTGTTGTTGGCCACCAGCACGTAGCCCGCAGTGGCCACCGGCGCGACCGGCTCAAAGTCTTTGAGCGGATCGAAGCCGGGGTTCTTGTAAAGCGAGGGGTTGATCACGTAGGAGCTGTCAGCCGTCAGCATCACTGTGTAGCCATCGGGCCGGGCTTTGGCCACATGGGCCGTGCCGATGTTGCCGCCCGCCCCGGGCCGGTTTTCCACCACAAAGGACTGACCGGTCAGGTCGGTGAGCTTTTGCGCCACGATACGCGCGATCGCATCGTTGGCGCCGCCAGCGGCTTGCGGCACCACCACCGTCACCGGCTTGCTGGGAAATTTATCCTGCGCCTGCACCGCGGCGCCGCACAGGGATGCGGCGGCCAGCGCGAGGGCGATACGTCTTGTAGAGGGCATGGGATTCTCCTGAGTTAGACGGCCGCCATTATGGTGGCAAGCGCCATCTCAGGACGATCAGGGTTTAGCCTTGTATGGAGCCGCCGCCCACCGGTTACTCAGGGCGATGTCAGCCCCCGGGAATAGTGCGAAGACCTGCGCTTTCGTCATTGCGAGGCGCGCAGCGCCGTGGCAATCCATGGGCTTATGCGACTGCCGTCATGGATTGCTTCGTTCCTCGCAATGACAGAGAGGGGGCGCAATGACAGAGGGGGGCGCAATGACAGAGCCGGGGCGCAATGACCCCCTCCTGCGTCATTGCGAGGCGCGCAGCGCCGTGGCAATCCATGGGCTTGTGCGACTGCCGTCGTGGATTGCTTCGTACCTCGCAATGACAGAGAGGGGGCGCAATGACAGAGGGGTGGCGCAATGACAGAGCGAAGTCGCAGCCCAAAGCCCCCTTCACTCCAGCGTGATCTTGAGCTCCTTGTTCATCTCGCGCAGCTCGTCGAGCTCGCGTTTGACCCGCGCGCCAAACTCATCGCCACTGAGGTTGCGCGGCTCGCCGCCGCCCTTGGTGAAGGCGGCCACGACTTCGGGATCGTTCACCGCCGCCCTGAGCGCCGAAATCAGCTTTTCACGCACGGCAGGCGGCAAACCGGCCGGAGCGGCAAAGCCGAGCCAGCCCGAACTGGTGTAGTTCACACCCAACTCTTTGACGGTGGGCACATTGGGCAGCAAGGCCGAACGCTTCTCGCCGGTAAAACCGAGCATGACCAGCTTGCCCGACTCGGCCATGGATCGCGTGGCCATGGAAGAAAACGCAAAATCGACCTGCCCGCCCATCAAATCGGTGAGCATGGGGCTCTCGCCCTTGTAGGGAATGTGCAGGGCTTTCAGGCCGGCACTGGCCACAAACTGTTCGGTGGCCAGATGAAATCCTGTGCCCATGCCGGTCGAGCCAAACTTGATCTTGCCCGGGGAGGCCTTGGCCTGATCAATGAGTTGCCGCAGCGTCTTGATGCCCGATCCGGGATGGGTGTTGATCAGGTAGTGCGATTCGAAGATTTGCGTCAGGTAAGACAGATCACGGATCGGGTCGTAGGGCACATTGGCCGCCAGCGCCGGCCCCGAGACCACGCCGGCGTTGGTGATCACGCCGATGGTGTAGCCGTCTTTGGGCGCTTTGGCCAGCGCGTCAGTGCCGATGCGCTGACCCGCCCCAGCCTGGTTGCGAAACACCATGGGCTGACCCAAGATCGCGCCGGCCTTGGTCGCAACCAGGCGCGTGTAGCCGTCCACGATGCCGGGCGGGAAAGGCACGATCACAGTGATCGGCTTGTCGGGATAGTTGCTTTGGGCCCAGGCCACTCCCATCGAGAGGCAGCCAAGCAGGACCATCGCACGTCGGGCTATCGGTTTCATCACAGTCTCCTTGGGTTTTGTTTCACTGGTGGTTCACTCAAAAATCTACTCTTGTCATGTCGCAGGAGCTAAAGCTTGCCGCGATTGCTCTTGACTCAAAGGCCGATGGATCGCCACGTCGCTGCGCTCCTCGCGATGACGAGGTTGTGCATATCGCCCAGCCGCTGCTGTCATTGCGAGGAGCGCAGCGACGTGGCAATCTCTTCGATGACGAAGTTGGGCATATCGCCCAGTCGCTGTTGTCATTGCGAGGAGCGCAGCGACGCGGCAATCTCTTCGATGACGAGGTTGTGCATATCACCCAGTCGCTGCTGTCATTGCGAGGAGCGCAGCGACGTGGCAATCTCTTCGATGACGAGGTTGTGCATATCGCCCAGCCGCTGCTGTCATTGCGAGGAGCGCAGCGACGTGGCAATCTCTTCGATGACGGGGTTGTGCATATCGCCCAGCCGCTGCTGTCATTGCGAGGAGCGCAGCGACGTGGCAATCTCTTCGATGACGGGGTTGTAACGGACATCCTCAGGCAGCCGAAAAGCGCCGCGCCAGAAAATCAAGCAGCGCGTCATTGAACACATCGCTCTGTTCGGCCCACGCGAAATGCCCCACGCCGCTCTGGCACAGGTACTGCGCGTTAGCGATCTTGGCCGCCATTTTTTCCATCACGGCCGGTGCGGCGGTGGTGTCGAGTTCGCCGGCCACGCACAGCACGGGCACGTCGTACTGGGGCAGCAGATCGCGCGCCTCAAAGCCCACAATGGCCTGCACCGCCGCGCGAAAGGTCTCCTCGCGCATCTGGCTGACCGTGCCGATGACCAAGTCGACACCCGCACCCTGGGCGCCTGGGGCCATCATGCTGCGCAGCATCTTGGGCGCGTGCTCGGGGATGGTGCGGCCGGCATCGAGCGGTGCCACCCGGGCGCGAACAAACTCCTGCTGCCAAGCGCCGTCGGGGCTGCCAAACGAGGCACTGGTGGCCGAGAACACGTAGCCGTGAATCAGGTCGCGGGCATGGCGCCACGCCTGCTGGGCAATCATGCCTCCCATGCTGTGGCCCATGACCACATTGCGCGCACCGCCCTCCTTGGCCAGCAGCAAGGCCAGGGCCCGGGCGCCGTGGTCGATGGTCAAGGGCTGAGGCAGCTTGGATAGACCGTAGCCCGGCGCGTCCCAAGCCAGCACCCGGTAGCCCGCCTGCACCAGGGCCTGCACCTGGCCGCGCCAATACTCCTTGGCGCCAAAAGCGCCATGCAGCAAAACCATCGTCAGCCCACGGTCCGCACCGACCGGATGGTGCACCGAATAATCGGGCAAGGTCACGGCGCTCATGCGGTGGCTCCTTGCAAAGCGCTGGCAGGCGTCCACACCGCGTGAGCCCCCATGGGGATGTGATGCGGCAGCACGATGCGGCACAGCGGCCCGCGTGAAATCTCCCGGGCATCAAAGACGGCGCATTCGCCATTGCCGGTGCCCAGGTTGGTGATGAAGGTCACCAGATATCCGTCGTCTTCGGCCACCGATCCGTCGCGCGGGGCAAACGGGGTCTCGCTCACATAGCAGCCCGCTGGCGCTTCCCAGCGCTGCGTCTGACCGGTCTGCCAGTCGTATTTTTTCAGGCCCACCACCTGCCACTCGGGTTTCATCAAGGCGTTGTACACATAGCGGTTGCCGCGTCCCTTGTAGCGGCCATTGACCATAGGGAACTCGGTCACTTCGTCGTCCAAGTCTTCCTCGCGGGTCTGTCCGGTCTTGAGGTTAAAGCGCCAACGGTGCATCCGCGTTTCCTGCAGATCCATTGATAGCAGCGCATTCATGCGGGCGTAGCCCTCCTTCGGAAGCTGGCTCAAGTCGGGCACCGGGTTGGTCTGGATCGCGCCGTCCATCACCAACTCGTCGCCAACCTCGTAGGTGTTGGCCAGGTGCAAGATATAACAGGGCTGGCCTTCAAACCATTTGACGTCACGGCTGGTTCCCATGCGAGGAATCACGCCAAAACGCGCAGGCACGTCACGATGGAACTTGAGCCGGTGCTGGCCTTTCTTGAGCGCCTCGGGCTCGAAGAACATTGACAGGTCGTGAATCACGCAATAGTGCTCGCTCATGCCCAGGTCGTGGGGCCAGGCGGCGTGCGGCAAGTCGATGGGCTCGTAATGCACCAGCTCGTTCTTGGCATTGACCACGCCGTAGTTGAAATACGGCGCCGTCTCGCCATAGTTGAAGAACATCATCTCGCCGGTGTGCTCGTCCACCTGAAAATGCGAGCAGATGCCGCGCGTACCCAGGGCGCGCGCCCAGGCCGAATCAGGGCCCAAGGTCTCAAGCGTCACCGGGTCAAGCCGGTAGGGCTCGCTGCACTGGCTCATGGCCGCCAGGGCGCGGCCTGCATGCACCTTGATATCGGTGCCCGCGTTGTCTTTCATCGCGCCGATGGAGCCCCAGCCCCGGCGCACCGCCCGCCGCGGCTCGATGATGCCCGGCCACAGCGACTGGCCGGCCGCCTCTTCGGCCATGAAGCCGGTGGTGCGCACAAAGCGGTTGCGGTAGGTGACCTGACCCTGATGGAAATGCATCCCGTGGATCATGCCGTCGCCATCAAACGGGTGGTACTTGCCGATGGGGGCATGGATCTGGTTGTGACCGTTGCGCAGGTACACGCCGCTCAAGTCCTTGGGCACTTCGCCAATCACCTCTAAATCGGGTGTGCTGGCCGTCCACTCGGTGTCGCAAGGCTTCCAGCCAGCGCTCAGGTAGGGGTTGTCCGAGGGCAGGCAGGAGAGCTGGTAGGTTTTGAATTTGTCGAGCATGTTCTCTGGGACGGTGGTGTTGGTGGGTGCGCAGAGGGGCTGTGGTAGTCAAGGCATCAAGTGAGCCGCTCAAACACGGCGGCAGTGGCCACGCCAAAGGCGCCGGGCACAGCGGCCACGCCATAGCGAGCGCCGCGCAGCTCCATCTCATCGAGCAGGCAGCTCACCAGCATGGCACCGGTGGCCCCCATGGGGTGACCCAGCGCGATCGAGCTGCCGTTGACGTTAAAGCGCTCGAGGTCGATGCCCAGGGTGTCGATGTAGTGCAAGGTGATCGCGGCAAAGGAGTCCCGCACCTCCCACAGGTCGATATCGGCCACTGACAGGCCGCAGCGCGCCAGGGCCTTTTGGGTGGCGTCTACCGCGCCGGTCTGGGTCAGCGGCACGCAGGCATCGGCCTGGGCCAGCACGCGCGCGCGCGCCGGCAGCCCCAGGCGCCGCACGGCGGCCTCGCTACCCAACAAGACCGCTGCAGCACCATCGGCCATGCACGGTGCGTTGCCGGCGGTGTGCACATGCGCGATCTGACCGAGTGCGGGCTCGCGCGCCAGGCCCCACGCGTCTAGGCCATTGGCGCCGGGCTCATAAATGGTGCGCAGCGTTGCGAGCTTTTCGATCGTGTTGGCTTCGCGGATGTTCTCGTCGTGCTCCAGGAGCACGCTGCCGTCGGCCGCGCGCACCGGCACCATGGAAGGCGCGGGCCCGCGCCGCCGTGCAGCCAGCGCTCGCGATTGCGACAGTGCGGCGTAGCGGTCACACGCCTGCCGGCTGTAACCGTGGCGGGTGGCAATCAGGTCGGACGACCAGGCCGGCGGCACAAAGCCGATCGCTCCGCCCAGTTCACGGTCGCTGTAGTAAGGGGCTTGGTCGCCGAAGATCGGCACGCGCGACATCATCTCGACGCCGCCGCCCAAACTCAAGGCGTCGTTGTCGCGCGCCTGTTGCGCGGCCCAGTTCACTGCACTGAGCCCTGAGGCGCAAAAACGGTTGATGGTCACCGCGCTCATGTAGGGGCTCAGGCCTGCGAGCAGGCAGGCCGCCTTGCCCACGTTGCCGCCCTGATCTAGCGTCTGCGTGACGCAACCAAAGACACCGTCGACGACCTGTTCGGTGTCCAGATGGTTGCGATCTTTCAGGGCCCGCAACGCACCCGCCAACAGCTCCATAGGCGCCAGACTGTGCAGGGCGCCACTGTCTTTGGCGGCGCCCCGAGGGGTGCGTACCGCATCGATCACAACTGCATGGCTCATAATCACTACCGTTAACAGACCTGGGATTTGGAATTTAGCAAGAAAATTGCCTGAATTATTTAGTGAAAACCCCCGTTATGCTCTTTTTATCAGACTTGGGAGCGCTCTTGTGCAGGCTGCTCGCCCCTTGACATCTGCGGCGGAGATAGCGCCTTCGGTCACTTCGGCTCAGGCGGCCATTGGGGTGTTGGGGGATGCCTGGACGCTGCGCATTTTGCGCACGGTGTTCAGGGGTCAGCGCCGCCACAGCGACTTTTTGGCGGCGCTGGGGGTCTCTAGAGCGGTGCTGTCAGACCGTCTGGGCAAGCTCACGGCGGCCGGCGTGCTTGAGCGGCGCTTGAACGACGGCGCCCATCCGCAATACTGGCTCAGCGAGTCGGGCCTGGATCTGTGGTCGCTGTTCCTGGCCATGTGGCAATGGGAGTCCGATTGGGGCACGGCGCAAGACCCCGACAGCTGGGCCCCCGACCTGCCCCGCCCGCAACTGATCCACACCGGCTGCGGCCACGCGATGCGGCCCGATCTGCGCTGCACCGCCTGCACGGCCCAAGTGAGCCCATTTGAGACACAGGCCTGGCCCCAGACTCAGGCTCCGGCTGCTCAAAGCGCAGTTTCAGGTGCAGGTATAGGTGCAGGTGCAGCGAGCGCACCCCTGTTTCGTCGCGCCCGCAGCGATGCCGCTGCGCACGGCTCGGCACGACCGGCTCAGCGATTGATCCGCGTGATCGGCGACCGCTGGAACAGCGCCGTGGTGGCCGCCGCCTTTCGCGGCACGCGCCAATTTGCCCGCTTTCAAACAGAGCTGCGCATCGCTCCCGGCCAGCTCAGCGCGCGGCTGCAGGAGCTGCAGGAGCTGGGCATCTTGCGCGCACAAACCTACGCAGGCAGCCGCCTGCAGTACCGGCTGACCCGCGCCGGCATCGCGCTGTTTCCGATCACGCTCGAGCTCATGCGCTGGGGCCAGCGCTGGCTGCAGCCCCACGACACGGCCGCTGCTGTGCAGCACCTGCCTTGCGGCGAGGCTCTGCAGGCGCGCTGGCACTGCAGCGCCTGCAATTTCGAACTGGCGCGCGAGACGGTGAGGTTTGGCTAAAGCAGTCGGGATGAGGCGGCGCTCTGCAACAATGGCGCCCTTAGCCGACCCGATCTAACCATGACCGACACCGAACGCCCCGCCCTCCCCGACCGCCTGGCCATCGATACCCGCAGCCCGCACTACAACGCCCAAGTGCTCGGGCACAGCATCGGCATCCGCCTAAACGGCAGGGAGCGACACGATGTGGAGGAGTACTGCATCAGCGAAGGCTGGGTCCGGGTGCCGGCCGGCAAGACGGTAGACCGACGCGGCCAGCCGCTCTTGATCAAGGTCAAGGGGCAGGTTGAGGTGTATTACAAGGCCTGAGCGGGCGGTCGGCAGACCTCCGTCATTGCGAGCGGCCAGTTCGGGTGGCCCTGAACCGCACACGGGCCATGAACCTTGGAGTAACTTATAGGCTGCACAAGTAAGTCGGTAGCAGCGTGACCGCTTCGCCATTTGGCGCCCCTGGGTG
>JBILGP010000456.1:0-2683 GCA_044350985.1 Polaromonas sp.
CGCCGCGCTCGAGCTCTACGCCGAGGCTTTTGAGCAGGCCGGTGCCCTGCACCGGCTGGAGGCCTTCGCCAGCTTCAACGGCGCCGATTTCTATGGCCTGCCGCGCAACAGCGGCACCGTCACCCTCTCGCGCGAGAGTTGGACCCCGCCCGAGCGCTACCCGTTTGGCGCGGCCGATCTCAAGCCGCTGCGCGCCGGCGAAGCCCTGCCCTGGCGACAAGTCTGAGCATGGCTGCGCCCTGGCCGGCCCTGCGCTGGGACTGGCCCTGGATGGCGCCTTACGCCCCCTACGCGCAAGCGGCCGCCGCCGGCTTGCAAAGCGGCCTGAGCGTGGCGCAGGTGCTCAATCAACTCGCTGGCGCTCAGGCCCCCGTGCGGTTTGTGCCCGAGAGCCAGTTGCCCGCCGGACAGGCTTATGAGGCCTATATCGCCGAGCGGCAGCAATGCCCGACGCGCGACAACCTGCACGACCTGTTCAATGGTTTGACGTGGTTGGCTTTCCCGCGCACCAAGGCGCGGCTCAACGTCTTGCAATCTGGCGAGATCGCGCGCGCCGGGGTGGGCGATCGCCGCGGCCCTCTGCGCGATGCCTTGACCCTGTTTGATGAAAACGGCGCGCTCTTGCAGGCCCCGCCCGCGCTGTGGCAGGCCCTGGAGGAGCGCGACTGGCAGCGCCTGTTTGTCGACCTGCGCGGGCTGTGGGCGCAGGCCAGGCTTGTGCTTTTCGGTCACGCCTTGCAAGAAAAACTGCAGCAGCCGCGCAAGGCCATCACCGCCCATGTCTACAGGGCCCAGCGCGCCCTGGCCCCCGGTCTGACGCTCGCCCAATGGGACGAGGCGCTGGCCGCCGACCTGAGCGCCAGTCACCTGGCCGAAAAACCCTACTGCCCACTGCCGATTTTGGGGGTTCCGGGCTGGCATTTGCCCAACGAGAACGTTTCTTTCTATGATGATGCACAAGTCTTTCGGCCACCCGCGACCGGTCGGAAGAGCGGGGCACTTGATAACTAGCACAACGCCCTCAACTGCGGGACCATCCGATCGGTCTGGCATCTTGCTGGCCCGTCGGGCTGTCAACCTCGCCGTCTTGGCGGCCATGGAGTTTTGAACCGTATGAAAAGAATTTTGCTCTTCGTGATGACCAATCTGGCAGTGGTGCTGGTGCTGGGCGTCGTGGCCAGTGTGCTGGGCGTCAACCGCTTCCTCACCGCCAACGGCCTGGACCTGGGCGCGCTGCTGGGCTTTGCGCTCATCATGGGCTTTGGCGGCGCTTTCATCTCGCTGCTGATCAGCAAGCCCGTGGCCAAGTGGAGCTCGGGCGTGCAGCTGATCACCGAGCCGCGCAATGCCGACGAGGCCTGGATCGTCGACACCGTGCGCCGCCTGTCCGAGAAAGCGGGCATCGGCATGCCCGAGGTGGGCATTTTTCAGGGCGAGCCCAACGCCTTTGCCACGGGTGCCTTCAAGAACAATGCGCTGGTGGCCGTCTCTACCGGTTTGCTGCAGGGCATGACCCGCGACGAGGTGGAGGCCGTGCTCGGCCACGAGGTGGCCCACATTGCCAACGGCGACATGGTCACCATGGCCCTGATCCAGGGCGTGATGAACACCTTCGTGGTGTTCCTCAGCCGCATCGTCGGCTATGCGGTCGACAGCTTCCTGCGCAAGGGCGACCAGGAAAGCTCAGGTCCCGGCATCGGCTACTACGTCACCACCATCGTGCTCGACATCATCTTGGGGTTTCTGGCGGCCATCATCGTGGCCTGGTTCTCGCGTCAGCGCGAGTTCCGCGCCGACTCCGGCGCAGCCCAGCTGCTGGGCCGCAAGCAGCCGATGATTAACGCCCTGGCCCGCCTGGGCGGCATGGTGCCCGGCGAGCTGCCCAAGTCGGTGGCGGCCATGGGCATTGCCGGCGGCATCGGCCAGCTCTTTAGCACCCACCCGCCGATCGAAGAGCGCATCGCCGCGCTGCAGAACGCGCAGGTCTGAGTCACTGGCCCAACGGGCCTGGTTGCAGCCTCCATAAAAGCCGCCTTCGGGCGGCTTTTTTCGTCAAGCGCCCAGCATGGGCGCACACCGGCTGGTGCAGTCCCCTGCGAGCCTCTCGCCTTGAACCCATCGCTGCGTCAGCCTGAGACGGCGATCGATGATCGCAATGACACGTGTCTACTCATGGGTGGTAGCAAGTCTTCGTCGCCAATGGCTTTTGGACTGTTTATGTGGCTTACCACTCTGGTGAGGTTGACACGCCTGTCAAGCATATTGGCTTGCTGGTCTTTGAAGGGGGCGTCCTGCGGCCCCCTCGCGACTCACCATCGTGCGTCTTAGCCGCACGCTTGGGTGCGTCCAACTGCCCTGATCTAGGTTCAGTCGACCTTGATGTTGGCCTCTTGCACAAGACGGGTGTAATGGATGGTTTCCGCGCGCAGGAACTGCGCGAATTCAGCCGTCGTGTTGCCCACTGGGTCTGCGCCCAGTGTGGCAAAGCGTTCTTTCACATCAGCGTCACGGACAAACTTGGCGATCTCTGCTTGCAGTCTGGCGACGACGGCCGTGGGCGTTCCAGCGGGAGCCATCAGTCCGTTCCAGCTGTCGGCCTCGAAGCCCGGGATTGCCTCAGCCACGGCAGGAAGCTCGGGCGCAAGCGGACTGCGCTGGGGGCTGGCCACGCCAAGTCCAATGA
>JBILGP010000457.1:0-2673 GCA_044350985.1 Polaromonas sp.
GCAGGGCGTAGGCGATCTGGCCCTCCAGATAAAAGTGCTCCTGCCCGCCGACCTCGAGGCAGCCGCTGAGCCGGTGCGCGGCACGCGCGATGCCAGCCTCGGGCTCGCCGCGCCGCACCGTGACCGGCGGCAGCACCTGGCTGCGCTCGGCCAGCGCCTGACGCACCGTCAAGATGGCCGGCAGCGGCTCGATATCGAGCTGCACGCGGCGCGCGGCTTTGCGCGCGGCCATGACGCTGTCGGCCACCACCAGGGCCACAACCTGGCCGATGTGCTCGACCTTGTCGCCCGCCAAGATGGGCTCGTCGTGGGCGTAGGTGGCCAGCAGCCGATCGCCGGCAATGTCGGCGGCGCGCACCAGACCGACCACGCCGGGCATGGCCAGGGCCGCGCTGCAGTCCAGACCCCGCAGCCAGCCGTGGGCCACGCTCGACATCACCGGCGCAGCGTAGAGCGTGCCCTTGAGCTCGGCCATATCATCCACATACGGGGCCAGGCCTTGCACCTGGGCCCGCGCACTTTCGTGCGCGTGTGAGGTGCCGGCTGCCGGCTGCGCCGCGGCAGACGATGCGCTCAGACCGGGCGCGTTCATGCCGCCACTCCGGGGCGGACCGATTCCAGGTTGATCTCTTCATGCCCCTGGGTCTGCAGCCACAAGCGCTCGAGCAGATTGCCCAGCACCTGGCGCCGGTAAGCGGCCGAAGCGCGCATGTCGGAGATGGGCTCGAACTCTGCGCGCAGCGTCGAGATGGCCTGCTCCAGCGTCTGCCGGTTCCACGGGTGACCCCGCAGCGCCGCTTCGGTCTTGCGCGCGCGCACCGGCGTGGCCGCCACACCGCCGACACCGATGGAGACCTCGGCGACCCGATCGTCCTGCAAGCGCAGTGAGACAGCCAGGCACAGCGCCGAGATATCGTCGTCGTAGCGCTTGGAAATCTTGTAGGCGCGCAGCCAGTGGCCGGGCGTTGCCGGGGGCAGCGGCACGTCGACATAGGCCAACAGCTCATCGGCAGCGAGCTTGTTTTTGCGGTAACCGGTGTAGAAGTCTTCCACCGGCATCTGCCGCTCGCCACGCACGCTGGCCAGCACCACGCGGGAGCCCAAAGCGATGAGCAGGGGCATGGAGTCGCCAATTGGCGATCCGTTGGCCACATTGCCACCGAGCGTGCCCGAGTTGCGCACCGGCAGGCCGGCAAAACGTACGGCAAAGGGCTCGAGCTGCGGCCAGCGCTGGCACAGGGCGTCGTAGGCCTGCTGCAAGGTCACGGCCGCACCGATGCGCATCACCGCGCCCAAGGTGCGCACGCGGCGCAGTTCGGCCACCCGAGTCAGATCGAGCACCTGGGCAAACTCCTGATGGCCCTTGGTCACCCACAGGCCCACATCGGTGCAGCCGGCCACCACCTGGGCCTGCGGGTGGCGCTCGCGCAGGCGCAGCAGCTGATCAAGGCCCAGCGGCTGCAGGTAGGCGCCGTCCTCGGCCGGCTGCGGCGAGATCGGCTCCAGGGCCTCGCAGACCGCCGCACGATCGAGCCGCACCGCGGGCAGCGCGCCCATCGCCGTGGCCGCCTCCAAGATGGGCCGGTAACCGGTGCAGCGGCACAAATTGCCCGACAACGCCTGCTGCGCCTGCTCGCGGGTGAGCCGCGCGCCTGGCGCAGTGTGCTCATAGAGCGCAAACAAACTCATCACGAAGCCCGGGGTGCAAAAGCCACATTGGCTGGCGTGGGCCTGTACCAAGGCCTGCTGCACCGGATGCAGCTGCCCCTGGGCCACCCCAATCAGCGGATCGGCCACCAGGTCTTCGACGGTCCATAAGGCCAATCCATCGATCGAATGGGCCAGGCGGATGCAGCTGTTGATGGCTCGCAGTTGCAGCTGGCCGGCCGGATCGCGCTCGCCCAGCACCACGGTGCAGGCACCGCAGTCACCTTCGCCGCAGCCCTCCTTGGTCCCGGTGCAGGCCAGGTCTTCCCGCAAGACCTCAAGCAAGGTGCGCTGCGGTGGTACATTGCGCAGCGTGACGGGCTGCCCACGCCGCAGGAAACGGATCGTCTGGGTCGATGGCTGGACGGTCATGTACACAAAGCGGTGGAAATGGACACCACGGCATCATAAGGATGTTCGGATCAGTTGCACGCATGAGCCCCTACCAAGAAACCGGCTGCATCAAACGCCCTCGGCCCACTTCAGGGCTGTGCGCGCTCAGGAGGACGCAAGCATGAACAGCCCCGCCGAGCAGGTGCGCCTGTCGCTGCAAGGCATCACCAAACGCTACCCTTCAGTGGTGGCCAACGACCGGGTCGATCTTGAGGTGCTGCCCGGCCAGGCCCACGCGGTGCTGGGCGAAAACGGCGCCGGCAAATCGACGCTGATGAAGATCATCTACGGCGCCGTCAAGCCCGATGAGGGGCAGATCCGCTACAACGGCCAGCCGGTGCAGATCCGCAATCCGCAGCAGGCGCGGGCGCTGGGCATCAGCATGGTGTTTCAGCACTTCAGCCTGTTCGACACCCTGACCGTGGCCGAGAACGTGTGGCTGGGCTTGGACAAGTCGCTGACCTTGCAGCAGGTGCGCCAGGGCATTGAGGCCAAGGCCGGCGAGTACGGCCTGGAGATCGCGCCGGACCGGCCGGTGCACACGCTCAGCGTGGGCGAAATGCAGCGGGTGGA
>JBILGP010000459.1:0-2671 GCA_044350985.1 Polaromonas sp.
CCAGTGGCAGCCCCATATTGCCGCAGTTGTTGAACATCACCACCGGCACGAGCGTGCGCGGCGATTGGCGCGAGAACAGGGCCAGCGGCCAGGCCAGCAGGCCCGCGCCCAGGATGAGCAGGGCCCCGCCGGCCAGCAGCGCGGCGTGCTCGGCGATTTCGAAATTGCGCGAGGCCAGCGCCGAGTAGGTCAGCATGGGCGTGCACACATCGAGTGTGATGCGGCTAAACACCGTCATGTCCGGCCGAAAACGCCGCGCATAAAGGAAGCCCACCGTCACGATGAAAAACACCGGGACGATGATTTCGATGAGCCGACTGATGACGGTCATTTCGCCCGATGGGGGTCACTCTGGCCCGTGAGCCAGGCCAGCAGTGCGGGGCGAACGCCGGTCAGCCCCTTGTAGTCGGACACGGCCTGGCTCATGCTGGCCAGCCAGTCGTGCAGCGCTTGGGCTCGGTCAGGCCTTGCTGCGCTCAGGTCCAACCGTTCGAAGAGCAAGCGGATGCTGAAGATCGCCAGGCGACTGCGCCCTGGGACCGGAAAAAACTGCTGCCTCTCGACGCGCAGCCAGCAGCGCTGGGCCAACTCCAGGCCCTGCAGGTCGGGCCAGGGCGTGCGTTGCTGGCGCGTGGGATGCTGGTCGTAGCGGTTGTCGGCAGACACGGTGTAGACCGATCGCTGCCAGTTTTGGCCGTTGGTGCACAGGCCGATGATCTGCCGCTGCGCGGCCATCAGGGCCTGGTTGTCGGCCACCGGCGCATGGGCGGCACTCCAGTGCAGCCCGAGCTTGGCTTCGGGGGCCCAATGGGAGGGGGTGCAGACGCTGAGCCAGGGCAGGGTGCCACTGTCGCCGTCGAGCACGGCCAAGTCTTCTTCGACCAGCAAGGCCAGCGGCGTGGTGTCGTGCGCGCCGACGCCAGCGTGCTCGCGCACCGCTTGCACAATGGGTGCCTCATCGAAGCTTTCGACTCTGAGCCTGGCCCAGCCAGCGGCCAGCAAGGTCCGCCTTTCCCGGGCCAAAGCACTCGCCGGCTCCAGGCGATGGAGTCGGACCGAGTCGCAGCGCTTGAGCCCGGGCAGCATGCGCATGGGAAGCGGCAAATCGCTGAGGTCCAGCAGCGGCGCTTGTGTTTCGTTCACGGCTTGCTTGTTGGCATGAAAAAAGCCCCGCGATCGGGGCTTGACGTGAGGCTCGCGCGGCTCAGACGCGCTTGCGGTATTCGCCTGTGCGGGTGTCGATCTCGATGCGGTCGCCCTGGGCTACAAAAATCGGGACCGGCACTTCGAAGCCGGTGGCAATTTTGGCCGGCTTGAGCACCTTGCCCGAGGTGTCGCCCTTGACGGCCGGCTCGGTCCAGGTGATCTCGCGCTCGACGCTGGTGGGCAACTCCACAGAGATCGCCTTGCCGTCGTAGAAAACGACCTCCAGGGCCATGCCGTCTTCCAGGTAATTGAGTGCGTCGCCCATGTTGTCGGCTTCGACCTCGTACTGGTTGTACTCGGTGTCCATGCAGATGTACATGGGATCGGCAAAGTAGGAGTAGGTGCACTCCTTCTTGTCCAGAATGATCTGATCCATCTTGTCGTCGGCCTTGAACACGACCTCGGTGTTGAAGTTGGCGATCAGGCTCTTGAGCTTCATGCGCACCGTGGCTGAATTGCGGCCGCCGCGGCTGTATTCGGTCTTGAGGACGACCATCGGGTCCTTGCCGTGCATGATCACATTGCCGGCGCGAATTTCTTGGGCGATTTTCATGGGTGAGAGTCCGTTGGAGGAGGGCAGGCCGAACCCGACGTGCCAAACCCGCGATTGTAGCCCGCCCAGCGGGTCGGCATCAGTCGCCCCGCTGAGCAAGTTCGAGCAGGCCAGTCAGCAGGTCCGGCTGGGACAACAGGCGCTGCCTGGCCGACCGCACGCAATCGCCCCAGGCCAGTCGCGTGGCTTCATCGATCAGCGGCAGGGGGCCCGGTTCGGTGTCATTCCAGACTCGGTGAAACCGTCGCAGGCTCTCGGGTGCCTCTAGCCAATCCAGAAAAGCCTCGAGCTTGGCGTGGTGGGCCCCATCGTGCTGGGGGTAGAGGTGCCAGACCAGTGGCTGGCCCGCCCAGATCGCACGCACCAGCGAGTCTTCCCCGCGCACGAAGTTCAGGTCGCAGCCCCAGAGCATCTGATCGAAGGCGTCCTGGTCGCAGTAGGGCAGGGCACTCCAGCGCAGCGGTCCTGGCAGGTCAGGCAGGGCCCCTTGCACCGCCGCGAGCGCACGCCCCGGCGTGACCAGAAGGTGCTGGCCCGATCGTGACAATTGTTGCAACCACTGCGGCAGGGCCGGGGGTTCGTAGCAAAACAGGCTGACCAGGTGGGCAGCCGGGGCCAGCGCAGGGGCAACTTGGCGGCGCCAGGCCTGGCGCTCAAAGTCAAGTTGGCGCTGCATCAACCCGGTTTCGCGCAGCAGACCGCCGGTATCGGGCGTAAAGCCAGGGTAGAAAAAGCGCTTGGTCCAGCCCTTGGCCGGGCCGCTCATGATGGGTGAAAGCAAACCGTGGTTGCGCCCTGCCTGGGCCTCGGCGCTCAGGTATTCGAGATTGATCCAGACGGGTGGACGCGTGCGGGTACCGGCTGCGTGGGCGACAAAAGGCTCGGGGAGTTCGCAGCCGAAGGCCTCGATCC
>JBILGP010000458.1:0-2671 GCA_044350985.1 Polaromonas sp.
GTCGGCAGACCCGCGCGCAGCGTCACCCCATTGGCCTGGGCATTGGCCAGACTCGCTTGCACAGCCGCCTCGTCGATATCGACGGCATCGATTGCCGTTGCGCCCCACAGCCCGGCGCCGATGGCCAAAATGCCCGAGCCGCAGCCGTAGTCCAGCACGCGGCCGAGCACTGGCACTTGTCCGGCTTGCTGCGTCAGCCCACCGGCGAGCCAGCGCAGACACATGCGTGTGGTCGGATGGGTGCCCGTGCCAAAGGCCAGCCCCGGGTCGAGCCGGATCACCTGCTCGGCTTGGGGCGGCGGCTCGTGCCAGGTCGGCACGATCCAGAAGCTGCCGGTAATGGCCACCGGCGCAAACTGCGACTGCGTCAGCCTGACCCAATCTTGCTCGGGCACCGCCGTCACCGACACGCAGGTGCAGCCCTCAAATTCGTCCTGCAGCGCCAGCAGTCGCACCGCCTCGTGCGCTGTGGCCGCCTCATCGAAGAGGGCCAGCACGCGCGAGCGCCGCCAGGCACTTCGGGGCGCCGGCATGCCGGGCTCGCCAAACAGCGCCTGCTCGGCATCGGTCTGGGCGTCGGCATCTTCCACCGACACACTCAGCGCCTCAAGCGCCTGCAAGGCCTCGCTGAGCCAGTCGACCTGGTCGGCCGGCGCCAGCACGAGCAACTCGGTCAGCTCCATGGCCGATTCAGCGCTGGCGCTTGGACAGCCACTCTTCGAGGTAGTGGATGTTGGTGCCGCCGTCCATGAATTTGGCATCGACCATCAGCTCGCGGTGCAAAGCGATATTGGTCATGATGCCCTCCACCGCGGTCTCGATCAGGGCCGAGCGCATGCGCGCCAGAGCCTGCTCGCGCGTGTCACCATGCACGATGATCTTGCCCACCATCGAGTCGTAGTTGGGCGGCACGAAATAGTTGGCATAGATGTGCGAATCGACCCGTACACCCGGGCCTCCGGGCGCATGCCAAGCGGTGATGCGGCCCGGCGAGGGCGTGAACTTGTAGGGGTCCTCGGCGTTGATGCGGCACTCGATGGCATGCCCTTTGATCTCGATCTGACGCTGGGTAAAGGGCAGCTTGAGCCCGGCGGCCACCATGATCTGGGTCTTGACGATGTCCACGCCGGTGACGAGTTCGGTCACCGGATGCTCGACCTGCACCCGCGTGTTCATTTCAATGAAGTAGAACTCGCCGTTTTCGTAGAGAAATTCGAACGTGCCGGCACCACGGTAGCCGATCTTCTTGCACGCAGCGACGCAGCGCTCGCCGATCTTTTCGATCAATTTGCGCGGGATGCCTGGCGCCGGCGCCTCTTCGATCACCTTCTGGTGGCGCCGCTGCATCGAGCAGTCGCGCTCACCGAGCCAGACCGCGTTCTTGTACTGATCGGCCAGCACCTGGATTTCAACGTGGCGGGGGTTCTGCAGGAATTTCTCCATATAGACCTCCGGGTTGCCAAAAGCGGCGCCCGCCTCGGCCTTGGTGGTCTGCACCGCATGGATGAGCGCAGCCTCGGTGTGCACCACCCGCATGCCGCGACCACCGCCGCCACCGGCGGCCTTGATGATGACCGGGTAGCCAATGGCCCGCGCCGTGCGCTTGATCACCACCGGGTCGTCGGGCAAGGCGCCTTCAGAGCCTGGCACGCAGGGCACGCCGGCCTTGATCATGGCCTGCTTGGCCGAGACCTTGTCGCCCATGATGCGAATCGACTCGGGTGTGGGCCCGATGAACTGGAAGCCGCTTTTCTCAACCCGCTCGGCAAAATCGGCGTTTTCGCTCAAAAAACCATAACCGGGGTGGATGGCCTCGGCATCGGTGACCTCGGCAGCCGAAATAATGGCCGGCATGTTCAGGTAGCTCTGAGCCGATGGCGCAGGGCCGATGCAAACCGCTTCGTCGGCCAGCTTGACATATTTGGCATCGCGGTCGGCCTCAGAGTAGACCATCACCGCCTGGATGCCCATTTCCCGGCAGGCACGCTGGATGCGCAGCGCGATTTCGCCACGGTTGGCAATCAGTATTTTTTTGAACATGGCGTTCCTTGGCTCGGTGGCCCGCCCGCGGCGGCGGGCCCGTGGCCGGGGTGCTGAGCAGCCGATTTCACTCGATCATGAGCAGGGGTTGACCGTACTCAACCGCCTGGCCGTTTTCACACAGCACCTGGGTGACCGTGCCAGACTTGTCGGCCTCGATCTCGTTGAGGATCTTCATGGCCTCGATGATGCAGATGGTCTGGCCTTCCTTGACCTGGCTGCCAACCTCGACAAAAGGCTTGGCGCCGGGGCTGGCGGCGCGGTAGAAGGTGCCGACCATGGGCGACTTGACCGCATGGCCCGCGGCTTCGGCCTGCACCGGCGCGGCCGCCGGCGCTGCACCGGCTGCTGCCTCAGGCACCGGCGCTGCCACAACCGGCAACGCCACCGGCGCCATCACAGGAGCCATGGCTGGGGCCACGCCGCCCTTGACGATGCGAACCTTGCCCTCGGCCTCGGTGATCTCCAACTCCGAAACGTTGGACTCCGAGACCAAATCGATCAAAGTCTTGAGCTTGCGCAAATCCATTGTTGTTCTCCACGGAAAGGACGTTCAAACGCCCGGTTGCTGTGCTGCCCCTGCCCAGCCGCGCTGCGGCTGCCCACCTGCCTGACAACTGGAGGGGCGCGC
>JBILGP010000460.1:0-2666 GCA_044350985.1 Polaromonas sp.
AAGGGCAGCGCCTTGGCATCTTCCTTGACCGGCGTGTGGTCCGACACCAGAGCATCGATCAGCCCGTCGGCCAGACCCCGGCGCAGGGCCTCGCGGTCTCGCTGCTGACGCAGCGGCGGCTCCAGCCGCATGCGGCTGTCGAAGTAGCCCATGTCGGTGTCGGTGAGAAACAGGCTGTTGATGCTGACGTCGCAGCTCACCGGCAAGCCCTCGGCCTTGGCAGCGGCCACCAGTTGCAAGCCCGCGGCGCTGCTGATGCGGCACAGATGCAGGCGCACGCCAGTGCTGCGCGCCAGCTCGAACAGGGTGTGCAGGGCCACGGTTTCGGCCAGCACCGGCACGCCACTGAGGCCGAGCCGCGTGGCCAGCGCGCCGCTGGCCGCCACGCCCCTGCCCAACCAAGGGTCGTTGGGGCGCAGCCACACCGTCAGCCCGAAACTGGCCGCGTACTGCATGGCGCGCTGCAACACCTGGGTGTCCTTGAGCGCATGCTCGGCCTGGCCAAAACCGACACATCCGGAATCGGTGAGCTCGACCATCTCGGTGAGGACCTGCCCCTCGAGCCCCCGGGTCAGCGCGCCCAGCGGCAAGACCCGGGCCGCGCCCAGGCGTTCGGCGCGCGAGCGCAGCATCTGCACCAGCCCAGGCTCATCGAGGACCGGGTCGGTATCGGGCGGACACACCAGGCTGGTCACCCCTCCGGCCACCGCGGCGGCCAGCTCGCTTTCGAGCATGCCCTCGTGTTCATGGCCGGGCTCGCCCAGACGGGCCGCCAGATCCACCAGGCCTGGTGCGACCACTAGGCCGCTGGCATCGAGTACCCGGTCGCTTGTGAAGTCGGCCACCGACCCGATGCCGACAATGCGCCCGCCGGCAATGGCCACATCGGCGCGGCCGTCAAAAGCGCTGGCCGGATCGATCACGCGCCCGCCCTGGATGAGGATGTTCATGCTTCGTTCCCCGCCACCATGCTCATGACCGCCATGCGCACCGCAATGCCGAAGGTGACCTGCGGCAAGATCACGCTTTGGCGGCCGTCGACCACCGCCGAGTCGATTTCCACGCCCCGATTGATCGGCCCGGGGTGCATCACGATGGCGTCGCTCTTGGCCAACTGCAGCTTTTGCGGGCTCAGGCCAAAGCTCTTGAAAAACTCCTGGCTCGAAGGCAGCAGCGCGCCGCTCATGCGCTCGTTTTGCAAACGCAGCATGATGATCACGTCGACATCCCGGATGCCCTCCTCCAAGCTGTGGCACACCCGCACGCCCATCTGCGCCAGATCGGCCGGCACCAGCGTCTTGGGGCCCACCACCCGCACATCGGGGCAGCCCAGCGTGGTCAGGGCATGGATGTCCGAGCGCGCCACGCGCGAATGCAGCACATCGCCCACGATGGCCACCGACAGGGCGCTGAAGTCTTTCTTGTAGTGCCTGATGGTGTACATGTCCAGCAGGCCCTGGGTCGGATGGGCATGTCGGCCGTCGCCGGCATTGATCACATGCACATGCGGGGCCACATGCTGGGCAATCAGGTAGGGCGCGCCCGACTCGCTGTGGCGCACCACAAAGATGTCGGCGGCCATGGCCGACAGGTTGGCAATGGTGTCGAGCAGCGACTCGCCCTTGCTGGCCGACGAGCGAGCGATGTCGAGCGTGTAGACATCGGCCGACAGGCGCGTGGCGGCGATGTCGAAGGTGGTGCGGGTGCGGGTGGAGTTCTCGAAAAAGAGATTGAAGACGCTCTTGCCACGCAGCAGCGGCACCTTCTTGACCTCGCGATCGCTGACGCTGACAAAGCTCGCGGCCGTGTCGAGAATTTGCGTCAGCAGATCCTTGGGCAAGCCTTCAATGGACAACAGGTGGATCAGCTCGCCATGCCGGTTGAGCTGCGGATTGCGTTTGTAAAGCATGTGCTCAGCCCCCCTGCACGTCCAGGCTCAGCCGCCCGTTTGCGTCGCGGGCAAGCTGCAGCGACTGCCCGGCCGGCAAGCTCACGCGGGCCACCGCCAGGTCGGCCTGCACCGGCAACTGTCGCCCGCCCCGATCGACCAGCACCGCCAGCCTGACACTGGCCGGGCGGCCGTAGTCAAACAACTCATTGAGCACGGCGCGCACGGTGCGTCCGGTATAGATCACATCGTCGAGCACGATCAGGTGGGCACCGTTGACCTCAAAAGGCAAATGCGTCTTGGCGCCAGTGGCCAGCCCCCGCTGGGCAAAGTCGTCACGGTGCATCGAGGACGACAACACCCCGATCGGGGCCGGCAGGTTCAGGTCTTGCTGCAAGCGCTCGGCCAGCCAGACACCGCCTGAGGCCACGCCCACCAGGCGGGGATGGGTTGGAGGATGGTCGTTTTGCAGCATCTGCTGCAGACCACGCCGCAGGTCGGCGTAGAGTGCCTCGGCATCGAGGATCAAGCTGCTCATGAGGGCTGCCCTCGGGCGCAAACAGACAAAGACAATCGATCGCTCATGGCAGGCTCCGCAAAAATTGCTCGAGGATTATGCAGGCAGCGGCTGCATCGGCGTCGCGCGCGCCCTCGCTGAGCGCTTGCGTGGTGCTGTAGCGCTCATCGACCTCGAACACCGGCAGACCGAAGCGGCCGCGCAACTGCCGCGCAAAACGCTGCGCTCGCACGGTGTTGTCGTGCGGGGCACCGTCAGGGT
>JBILGP010000461.1:0-2656 GCA_044350985.1 Polaromonas sp.
TCTTGAAACGCCACGGTCTTGAGCTGGCCGTCGAGCCCATAGTTCCAGGCGTGATAGACGCAGGTCAGCGAGGGCTTGTTGTCTCGGTCCTTGAGACAGACCAAGGCGCCCTTGTGGGCGCAGCGGTTGACCATCGCATGAACCGCGCCGTCCTGATCGCGCGTGACGATGATGGGCGTCTGCCCAAGCCAGGTGGTCTTGATGTCGCCGCTTTGGCTGACCTCGGTCTCAAGGCACAGGTAGTGCCACACCGGCCCGCGAAAGATCTTCTCCTGCTCCAGCGCATAAATGGCCGGATCGGAAAACACCCGAAAAGGCACGCGGCTCACGCCCCCGTCGGGCCACTTGAAATCGGGCGGGACGGCGGCCGGCGTGTCGTGGGCAGCGGCGGGGCAGGTGTGTGGAGCTTGCATGACCAAACCAGAGCTGAGTGGCCATTGTTGGGTCGCTCTCCCCATGACTCAATACGATTTTACTGATACGCTCCATCTGTATTTAAGATGAGCCAAGCCATGGATGAGCCCCGCAACCTCGATGTGCGCCTGCTGCGCGTGTTTGCCAGCGTCTACCTGCACCACAGCGTCAGTGCCGCGGCGCGCGAGCTCGACATGAGTCAGCCGGGCCTGAGCACGGCCCTGATGCGCTTGCGCAAGCAACTGCAAGATCCGCTCTTTACCCGCACCCCGTCGGGCATGGAGCCGACCCGCCGCGCCCGCCAAATGATCGGGCCCGTGCGGCGCATCCTGCAAACCGTCGATCAAGAATTGCTTGCGCCGCCCGAGTTCGATCCGGCCACATCGACCAAGGAATACCGGCTCGCGCTGTCCGATATCGGCGAGGGCATCTATCTGCCGCTGGCGATCCGCAGCATCCAGTACACCGCACCGGGCATCTCGCTGCGCACGGTGGTCATGCCGCCGCAGCAGCTGGCAGAAGCCATGGCCGCAGGGGAGGTCGATCTGGCCGCTGGCTTTTTCCCCGACATCCGCGGCACGCAGGTGATTCAAAGGCGGGTGGGGCTGCACTCGTTTACCGCGATCGCCCGGGTGGGGCATCCGGCGGCTGGCAAGGCCTTGAGCGTCGAGCAGTACTCGCAGCTCGACCACATCGTGGTGGAGGCACCGGGGCGCAGCCAGGAGGTGCTCGATCAATTTTTGCGCGACAAACGCATCCGCCTGAAGGTCTTGCTGCGAACGCCGCACTTCATGAGCGTGCCCGTGGTGGTCTCTGAAACCGACGCGGTGGCCATCGTGCCCCAAGCCCTGGGGGACTTTGTGCGCAACTACGGCGGCGTGCAAGAGCTGCCTCTGCCCTTCGTGCCCCCGACGTTTCAGGTCAACCTGTTTTGGCACCGCAGCGCCCACAACGACCCCTCGAACATCTGGCTGCGCGAATTGATCATCAGCCAGTTCCCTGCTCTGCACGCGCGGCGCTATGCGCGCAAGGGCGAATCGAGGCGCCGAGCTTAGGCGCTCGTCAGCTCAGGGTTGAACGGCGCAGGGCCTAAACGGCGCAAATCGGGTCGGCCCGGTGGCGCAATAGCCGATCAAAGGCGAGGGCAAGCCCTTGCAGATAGAGTAGCGGGCTTTGTTTCCAAGCCACTGCCACTTCCATGCTGAAATCTTTGATCCACGGCGCAGCCCTGACCGAATTGCTGATCGAGGGCCACAACCCTTACGCCCGCCAGAAACTGAACACCGAAACGGCCGACGCCCTGCGCCAGCACATTCATGCGCCCGACACCCTTCTGGCCTATGTCTGCGGCCGCGAAGTCCTGGCCGGCGCCGGCGTGTTCGTGCTGACCCAAGAAAAGTTTCTGGCGTATCACGCCTCAACCGGAACCGTGAGCACAGTGGCGATCGGTCAGATCGTTCAGGCCCGGGCGGTGCGCGGCAAATACGGTCACACCGTGCGCATCCACACCGAATCTCGCACCTACGCCATGTACGGCGTCGACAAATCCCTGGCCGGGGCCATGCACCAGGCCCTGCTGGCGCGCGGCATCACCAGCAGCTTCGAAGACAAATCCCCCCGCGGTACCCTGTGGAGCGCCTACTCTGGCCCGCACCCCAGCGTCGACGACTGCCTGCTCGACGCGAGGCAGCGCCTGCTGGCCGCCTGAGGCGGGCGATTGCGGCCCTGTTGGCACGGGGCCGGTCCCTACCCCGACATAACAGGGCCAGCATCCTCCCCGTCATTGCGAGGCGCAGCGCTTTCTCGTCATTGCGAGGCGCGCAGCGCCGTGGCAATCTCCGTGACTGCATGACCGCCGGTGGATTGCTTCGTTCCTCGCAATGACACGGCGGGGGGCCATGACAAAGCGGTGGACAATGACGCAGGCGTATCGCCGAGCCCACTGAATCTCGAACCCGATGGAATCGCTCCTCGTCTCCACGGGCGTTGTCGCACTGGCAGAAATTGGCGACAAAACCCAGCTTCTGGCCTTTATCCTGGCAGCGCGCTTCAAAAAGCCCCTGCCCATCATCCTGGGCATCCTGGCCGCGACCGTCATCAATCACGGTCTGGCTGGGGCCTTGGGCGCCTGGATCACCTCAACCATCAGCCCAGAGGTGCTGCGCTGGGTGCTGGGTGCCTCGTTCATCGGCATGGCGGTCTGGACCCTGATCCCCGACAAGATCGAAGAAGAAGAAACACA
>JBILGP010000462.1:0-2646 GCA_044350985.1 Polaromonas sp.
TGCGGGTGCGCAGCGGCGAGCTCATCAGCTTGCCGTATTCGATGGAAATCAACGACAGCATCGCCTGGCGCCGGGGCATCGAGGCGCAGGCTTTTGCGCAAAAAATCCGCGATGAGTTCGATGTGCTGTATGCCGAAGGCGAGGTGCATGGGCGGGTGATGAACATCGCGGTTCACCCCTTCATCATGGGCCAGCCCCACCGCATAGAGGCGCTCGAGCAGGCCCTGAGCTACATGGCTCAGCACGAGGGCGTCTGGTGGGCCACCGGCTCGCAGATCGTGCAACATTACCGTCAACACCTGGACAGGGACCGCACATGAACGCCACCCAAGACTACATCCGTGATTACATGAGCGAGCCCGTGATCGAGCCCACCGGCGCGGCCCTGCTCATCATTGACATGCAATACGCCACCGGCTCGCGCCATGGCGCGCTCGGTCGCACGCTCAAGGCCCAGGGCTCGAATGTGGCCGACTACCGCTTTGCGCGCATCGAGTCCACGGTGCTGCCCAGCATCGTGCGGCTGCGCGCACATTTCCACCGGCTTGGGCAGCCGGTGGTCCATGTCACGCTCGGGGCAGCCCACCGCGACGCCAGCGATGCGCCGCGGCACATGCGCAAGCTGCTGGCCAGTTGCAACAACCATGTGGGCAGTCGCGACCACGAGATCCTCGATGAACTCAAGCCGGTCGCTGGCGAACATGTGCTGCGCAAGACGACGGTGGGCGCATTTGCCTCCACCGCCATCGACAGCCTGCTGCGCAGCCTCGGTGCCGACCAGCTCTACATGGTGGGCGTGTCGACCAATATGTGCGTCGAGACCACGGCCCGGGAGGCGGCCGACCGCGGCTACCAGGTGACGCTGGTCGAGGACGCCTGCGCCACCACCTTCGAGGATTTGCACCATGTGACCCTGCGCAATTTCCAGCGCCTGTTTGGTCGCGTTGCCGCCACCGATCAGGTGCTGGCCGAGTTGCAGGTGAGTGCATGATGCGCCGGGTGCTGGTCATCGTTCCGTTTGCGATGTCGCCCGACCATCTGGCGCTGCGGCGCGAGCAGTTGCAGGGCATCGAGCTGTCTGCCCAGCTGCAGTTCGAGTTTCGGCCGGTCAAGGCCGGCCCGGTCAACTACTCGAGCCACCATGACTTCGTGCTGGCCGATGTGGCCAATTTCGAAGCCGGTTGCCGCGCGCAGGACGAAGGCTTTTCGGCGGTGTGCATCGACACCATGAGCGACTCGGGGGTGGCCGCTTTGCGCTCGGTGCTCGACATCCCGGTGTTCGGGCCGGGCAAGGTCTCAATGCTCGCAGCGCTGATGCTGGGCGAGCGGTTCTCCATCTTGACCATGGCCAGCCGCTGGAAGCCCCTTTACAAAAAGGCACTCGACGAGTTGGGCCTTCATCACAAATGCGCTTCGGTGCGTGCCATCGAAGTGGCGCCGGACAATCAGGCCTTGCTTGCGGGCAAGGAGGAGGATGTCTTTCCGCTGCTGGAGGCGGCCGCCCGTCGGGCGATTGAGGAGGACGGCGCCGATGTGCTCATTCTGGGCTCGACCACCATGCACCAGTCGCACGCCTGGCTCAGCCAGCGCCTGCCTGTGCCCGTCATCAACCCGGGCCCGCTGAGCTACAAGATGGCCGAGGCCGCCTTGGGCCTGGGGCTGGCGCAAAGCCGTCAGGCCTATCCGCGCCCCCTGCATCCGCGGCTGGAGATGCTGCAGGCCATGCAGGTCGCAGCGGAAAATGCTGCAAAGCGGCCCTCCTGATCCCCAACCCCAGCCAGGCCCAGCCATGCCCAAACTTTTGAGCCAAGAGCAGATCGACGCCTACGAGCGCGATGGCTTTGTCTTTCCGATCGACGTGCTCTCGCGCGACGAGGTCCAGAGCCATCGCCGAGGGCTTGAAGCCTGGGAAACGCAGCGCGGGGCCCTGATCGACTTTCCAGAAAAATCCAAGAGCTACCTGCTCTTCAATTGGGCCGATCAACTGGTGCACCATCCGCGCATCCTCGATGCGGTGGAGGACGTGATCGGCCCCGACATCTTGGTCTATCACTCGACCTTGTTCGTCAAGGAGGCGCGCACGCCGGCCTATGTGCGCTGGCACCAGGACAGCACCTATTTCTACCTCGAGCCGCATTTGCATGTGACGGCCTGGGTGGCGCTGTCCGATGCCAGCATCGCGGCCGGCTGCATGCAGGCGCTGGCGGGCAGCCACCGCTGGGGCGCTTTCGAGCACGACGACAAGCCCGAACCGATGAACATGATCCGGCGCGGGCAGGGCATCAGCGGCCGGTTCGACGATGCACAGGGGCATTTCATGCCGGTGGCCGCTGGCCAGATGTCGCTGCACCACACCGACCTCGTGCATGCTTCGGCCGGCAATGACACCGACGATCGGCGGCTGGGTTTTGCCATCAGCTACATCCCGGCGCATGTGCGACCGGTGGGCAAGGTCCGGCCCTCGGCGCTGTGCGTGCGCGGCCGCAGCCATGGGCATTTTGTGCAAGAGGCGCGGTTGCAAGTGCCGCTGTCGGATCAGGCGCAGGCGCACCACCGAAATGCGCTGGCTCTGTTTCGCTCTTTGCAGGATGCCGGCTTTCAAGCCCCGGTGGAGGGTGCAGCATGAGCGCCGCCGACAGGACCGTC
>JBILGP010000034.1:0-9106 GCA_044350985.1 Polaromonas sp.
TGACCTCCACATGCTCCCAAGGCAGGTCCTGCTCGCGCAGCGCCTCAAACAGCGCCACCGGCGATTGCCCGCCCGAGACATGCAAGACGGCTCGGCCACGCGAGTCAATGGCCTGGCGCAGTCGAGCGGCCACATCGACGGCCAGGGCCTGCGCGACCTGATCGGCTGAAACGGTGAGGAAGGACACGCGCCGGCCAGCCGGCAGATGCGACTGCAGTTCGGGCGGTTCGGGCGGTTCGGGCTGGGCGGGCATCAGGACTCCTCGAACCAGCTCAGGCTTTCGCGGGCCATCAGCGCCGAAGACGCTGCCGGCCCCCAACTGCCCGCTGCATAGGGGCGCGGCTTGTCTTGCAGCGCCTGCCAGCCGAGCAAGATCGGCTCGACCCAGCGCCAGGCGGCCTCGAGCTCATCGCGCCGCATGAAATGGGTCAGCCGACCCTTCATGACATCGATGAGCAGACGCTCGTAGGCCTCGGCGCGGCGCTTGTCCGAAGAGGCCTGCAGATCGAGTCCGAGCTCGACCGGGTGCAGCTTCATGCCCGAGCCCGGCTCCTTGACCATCATGCCCAAGTGGATGGACTCTTCGGGCTGCAAGCTGATGATGAGCCGGTTGGGCCGATGCTGGGGGCTGCTGCCAAAAATTGAAAAGGGCTGTTCGGCAAACTCAATGACGATTTGCGATTGGCGCTGGGCCATGCGCTTGCCCGTGCGCAGGAAAAACGGCACATTGGCCCAGCGGGCGTTGTCAATATGGGCGCGCAAGGCCACAAAGGTCTCGGTGCGGCTGGCCGCCGGCACGCCCTCCTCCTGCAAATAGGCCTGCACCGACTGGCCGTCGGCCACGCCCGCGCCGTACTGCCCGCGCACCGTGTCGCGGCCGATGGCCGCAAGGTCCATCTTGCGCAGCGAACGCAGCACCTTGAGCTTTTCATCGCGCACATCGTCGGCCTCGAGCGAGACCGGCGGCTCCATGGCGACGATGCACAGCAGTTGCAGCAGATGGTTTTGCACCATGTCGCGCAAGGCGCCGGCGCTGTCATAAAAGCCGGCACGGCTGCCCACGCCCACCGTCTCGGCCACAGTGATCTGCACGCCCTTGATGAAGGGGGCGCGCCACAAGGGCTCGAAGATCGCATTGCCAAAGCGCAGCACCATCAGGTTTTGCACCGTCTCCTTGCCCAGGTAATGGTCGATGCGGTAGGTCTGCTCTTCCCGGAAATGCCTCGCCACCGCGGTGTTGATGGCCTGCGCCGACGCCAGGTCGGTGCCCAGGGGTTTTTCGAGCACGACGCGGCTGGCCTCGTGAATCAAACCGGCCGCGCCCAGGTGCTCGCAGATGCGAGCAAACAGCGAGGGGGCCGTGGCCAGGTAGAACACACGCAGCCCCTGCGAGAGCTGCCGCTGCGCCAGGGCCGCATAAGAGCCCGCTGCGCTGACATCGAAGCCGATGTAGTCCAGGCGCGCCAGAAACTCGGCCCACAGCGATGCGTCCATGGCGGCCGGCTCAATGAAGGCCGGCGAGCGCGCATCGATGAAGTCCAGGTACTGCTGGCGCGACCAAGCCTGGCGACCGACAGCAATGATGCGCACACCGGGCTCGAGGCGGCTGTGCATGTGGGCCATGTACAAGGCCGGCAAAAGCTTGCGGCACGACAGATCGCCGGCGCCGCCAAAAATCACGATGTCCGGCGCGTCAGCGGCAGCAACAGGGCTCATGGCATGGGTCCTGACAAATGAGTTCGTAACTTAGGAAAAGTCTTTTGGGACGCATCGCAAGGATGTCTTCACTTTGGCCCGACCGTTTTAGGAAGACTTAATCCCATTAAAACAAAAAACTGAGCGCTCCAACACATGAAGCAGTTTGTAACTTAGTTACACATCGATGTCAAATTCCTGCCCTGCCTTGCTCACCCCGGGGACATGGCCGAGCACGGGCCAGGCCGGGTCAGCATTGAAGCGACAATGACTGCATGAGCCCGGAGCAGTACGTCCAGCGCAAAACCGCCGCCTCAGGCAGCAGCTTTTATTACGCCTTTCTCTTTCTGCCCAAGGACCGCCGAGCGGCGATCACGGCCTTTTACGCCTTTTGCCGGGAAGTCGACGACGTCGTCGACGAAACCGTCGACCCGGGCGTGGCCCAGGCCAAGCTGTCCTGGTGGCGCGGCGAGGTGGCGCAAGCCTTCAGCGGCCAGCCCAGCCACCCGGTACTCAAGGCGCTGATGCCCTGGACGGCGGTTTACGGCATCACGGCCGCGCACCTGAACGCCGTCATCGATGGCTGCCAGATGGATCTGGAGCAAAGCCGCTTCCTGGACCTTCCGGGCCTGATGCGTTACTGCCACTTGGTGGCCGGCGTGGTCGGCGAAGTGGCCGCTCGCATCTTCGGCCAGACGCAAGAGCGCACGACCGCTTACGCGCACACACTGGGCCTGGCCTTTCAGCTCACCAACATCATCCGCGACGTCGGCGAAGACGCGCTGCGGGGCCGCATCTACCTGCCCGTCAGCGAGTTGCAGCAGTTTGACGTCAAGGCCCATGAAATCCTCAACCGCCAGTACTCCGACCGCTTTCGGGCTCTGATGGCCTTTCAGACCGAGCGGGCGCTGCGCACTTATGACCAGGCGCTCGATCTGCTGCCCCAGACCGACTGGCGCGCACAAAAACCCGGTCTGATGATGGCCAGCATCTACCGCACCTTGCTGCGCGAAATTGAGGCCGACGGCTATCAGGTGCTGCACCAAAGGGTGAGCCTGACGCCGCTGCGCAAGTTCTGGCTGGCCTGGAAGACACAGGCTTTGGGCCGCGTCTGCTGATGCGGCTGGCCGTTGTCGGTGCAGGCTGGGCCGGCTGCGCCGCTGCACTGCAGGCCGCCGAGCAGGGCGCCGAGGTGGTGCTGCTCGAGGCCGCTCGCCAGCCTGGCGGCCGCGCCCGCGCGCTGTCCGTGCAATACCGCGGCGAGCAATTGCAGCTCGACAACGGACAGCACCTCTTGATTGGTGCCTACAGCCACAGCCTGGCGCTCATGCGCCGGCTCGGCGTCGATCCTGAGCAGCACCTCTTGCGCCTGCCTTTGTCCCTGGTGTTTGCCGACGGCCAGGGGCTGTGCCTGCCCAACTGGCCACCGCCTCTGTGGCCGCAGGCACCGGCCAGCCTGGCCGTGGCTCTGGGCGTGCTGCGGGCGCGCGGCTGGAGCCTGGGTGACAAGCTGTCGCTGCTGCGCTGGGCCCACCGCTGGCAAGCGGCCGGCTTTGCCTGCGAGGCGTCGACGACCGTCGAGCAACTGTGCGCGGGCCTGAGCCAAACCGTGGTCGATGGCCTGATCGCCCCGCTGTGCATCTCGGCTTTGAACACACCGCTGCAGCGGGCCAGTGGCGCCGTCTTCCTGCGGGTGATGCAAGACGCGCTGTTTGCCGGCGCCGGCGGCTCTGACCTGCTGGTGCCCACCGCCGACCTGGGCCGGCTGCTGCCCGATGCGGCGCTACAGCGGCTGCAGCAGGGCGGGCACACGGTGCACCTGGGCGCCCGCGCTCTGGCGCTGCAGCCGCAAGGTCGGCGCTGGCAACTGCAGTTCAGCCAGGACGCACAAGAGCGCAGCGAGTGGTTCGATGCGGTGCTGCTGGCCTGCCCGGCCGGCGAGGCGGCCCGGCTGGTGCGCGAACTGCCCGCTGCAAAAGCCTGGCAGGACCAGGCCCAGGCCTTGCAGCACGAGGCCATCGCCACCGTCTACGGCCACTGTTCAGGCGCCCGCCTGCCCCGGCCCATGCTGGCCCTGCGTGAAGGCGCCAACGCGCCGGCCCAGTTCGTCTTTGACCGCGGTGCGCTGGGCGGCCTCGAAGGCTTGCTGGCGTTTGTGGTCAGCGCCAGCGCACACTCACGCCAGGCGCTCGAGGCCGGCGTGCAGGCGCAGGCCCAAACCCAATTGGGACTCCAGAGGCTCGAGATCGTGCAGACCGTGATCGAGCGGCGCGCCACCTTTGCCTGCACCGCCGCGCTGCAGCGGCCGGCGCAGCAGGTGCTGCCGCACTGCGCCCGCCTGCTGGCCTGCGCCGATTACGTCGACGGCCCCTACCCGGCCACGCTCGAAGGGGCGGTGCGCAGTGGTCAGGCCGCCGCCGATGCGCTGGCCCGAGGCGCCTAAAGCTCAGGACTTTCTGGACAGGGCCCGCACCTGCTGCTGGGCGGGCCGCTCCAAGCAGCGCTGCAACCAGGCGGCCAGGCGCGGCTTGTCCTGCAGCAGATCGGGCATGGGCTTGATCCAGGCCAGCACCGAGGCGACGCAGACATCGGCCACCGTGAAGCGCTCGCCGGCCAGATAGGGCCGCTGCAGATGCTGCTCGAGCACGCGCAAAGGCACCTGCAGGCGACGGGCCGCCTCCTGCGCCAGCTCGGGCTTGCGCTGATCGGCCGGCATGGCCAGCGTGTGCATGAGCACGATCAGCGCGTCTTTCTCGCACTCGGTCACGGCCCAAAAGGTCCAGCGCAGGACATCGGCCTGCTCGGCCGGGGTCTGTCCGGCCAGGCTCAGGCCGTCGGCGCTGCTGTAGCGCTGCGCCAAATAAAGCGCGCAGGCCATCGACTCCCAGACGATCACGCCGTGGTCGTCCACCACCGGAATGTGGCCGTTGGGGTTGAGCTGCAAGAACTCGCTGGTGCGGGTGGCCCCGCCCGTGTAGGGGGTGGGCACATGCTCGTAGGCCAGCGCCAGTTCGTGGGCCACCCACAAGGGGCGGCCAGCGCGGGAGGCGGCAATACCGTAAATCTTCAGGCTCATGGGACTCTCCAATCCATAAGGGGAAAACTGATTCAGCGCAGCAACTCGGTCAGCTCGTGCAGATTGTTCACTGTCTCGTGCGGCTGCTCGGTGTGCGGCCACAGGTGATCTTCACGGTTGACCCAAACGGTCTGCATGCCGCAGGCCAGGGCGCCAAGCACATCGAGGCTGGCATCGTCGCCCACATGCAGCACCTCGTGCGGCGCCGCGCCAGCGGCCTTGGCCGCAGCATGAAAAATGGCCGGCTCGGGCTTGCCCACGCCAAACGACTCGGCACTGATGCTGGCGTGAAAAAACCGCCCGAGTCCGACCGCTTCGACGCTGGCATTGCCATTGGACAAGGCCACCACCGGGTAGCGCGCCGCCAGAAACTCCAGCGCGGGCCGGGCGTCTTCGAACAGATCGACCTGCTGACGGCCGGCGTGAAACACCGCATAAGCGGGCTCTGCCAGCAGCGGATCGTCTCCGGCCCGCGTGAGCGCGCGACGGATCATTTCGGTGCGGATCGCGCTGAGCTGGTGCTTGAGCTCGGGGCGCTCGCGCATGACCTGTTCGCGCAGCCCATGGCGCTGCAAATCGTCGGCGAGCAAGTCGGCGGTGGCCGCTGCGCGCGCGCGCAGCCAGTCCTGCAACTGCCTCTCGGCACGGGCAATGGTGGGCCAGATCGGCCAGAGGGTGTCGTCGAGGTCCAGGGTAATGGCCCGGACTTTAAGTCGGTCGAGCATGGTGGGCGAGAATACCGCACATGCCGTTTTCCGCCGAACCCGCCTACGCCCATGGCGCCGCGCCCGCAGACGGCGCCCGCACCGCAGTGCTCTACTGCAATCTGGGCACGCCCGACGCGCCGACGGCGCCGGCCCTGCGCGCCTACCTGGCCGAGTTCCTGAGCGACCAGCGCGTGGTCGAAATCCCGCGGCCGATTTGGTGGCTGATTTTGCACGGCATCATTTTGCGGGTGCGCCCCAAGAAGTCGGCGGCCAAGTACGCCAGCATCTGGACGCCCGAAGGCTCGCCGCTGCGGGTGTGGACCGATAAGCAATCGCGTTTGCTGGCGCAGTCGCTGGCCGATCGCGGCCACCGCTTGCAGGTGCGTTACGCCATGCGCTACGGCAGCCCCTCGATCGGCTCGCAGCTCGACGAGTTCAAGAAGCTGGGCGTCGAGCGGGTGCTGATCGTGCCCGCCTATCCACAGTACAGCGCCACCACCACCGCCAGCGTGTTCGATGCGGTCTACGCCTGGTCGCAAAAGGCCCGGCGCCTGCACGAGTTGCGCTTCGTCAACCACTACCACGACGAAAGCGGCTACATCGAGGCGCTGGCCGATTCGGTGCGAGCGCACTGGCAGGCGCACGGCCAGGCCGAGCAACTGGTGATGAGCTTTCACGGCGTGCCAGCGCGCACGCTTGAGCTGGGCGACCCCTACCACTGCGAGTGCTACAAGACCGCGCGCCTGCTGGCCCAAAGCCTGGGCCTGCCCAAGGATCGCTACAAGGTCACGTTTCAATCGCGCTTTGGCAAGGCCAAGTGGCTCGAGCCCTACACCGAGCCGACCCTGGTGGCCATGGCGCAGGCGGGCACCCGCTCGGTCGATGTGATCTGCCCTGGCTTTACGGCCGACTGCCTGGAGACCCTGGAGGAAATTCAGGACGAAGCCCGGCAGGCCTTCCTGATGGCCGGCGGCGAGCGCTTCCAGTACATCGCCTGCCTCAACGACCAGAGCGACTGGATCGAGGCATTGGCCGATGTCTGCGAACAGCATCTGGCCGGCTGGGCCACGCTACAAGGTCCGGACTTGCAGGCGCTGGCGCGCAGCCGCGATGAGGCGCTGGCGCTGGGCGCCAAGCGCTGAACGCTGGTACCAGAGGGGTCTGACGACGGTCATGGAGACGATGCGCATCGACAAGTGGCTGTGGGCCGCCCGTTTTTTCAAGACGCGGGCGCTGGCGGTCGAGGAAATCGCCAAGGGCCGGGTGCAAATCAACGGGCACGCCGTCAAGCCCGCACACGATGTCAAGCCCGGTGACGAAATCGCGCTCAAAGGGCCCTGGCCGCGCACCGTGCACGTGCGCGGCTTGTCACAGCAGCGCGGTCCGGCGCCCGTGGCCCAACAGCTCTACGAAGAAACCGCCGAAAGCCTGGAACTCAGGGCGCAAGCCAAAGAGCGCCTGCGGTTGGCCCCCGAGCCGGCCGTCAGCCTGGAGCGCGGCCGGCCGACCAAACGCGACCGGCGCGAACTGAGCAAAGCGTGGGACCAGCGCTGGAGCGCAGCGCTGCCGGACTGAGCCGGCGCCCGCTCAAAGCTTGAGCAGGTGCTCGCGGTAGTGCACCAACTCCTCGATGGATTCGTGCACATCGGCTAAAGCGGTGTGACTTTGCGCCTTTTTGAAGCCGTTGTAGACCTCGGGCTTCCAGCGCTTGGCCAATTCTTTTAGCGTGCTGACATCGAGGTTGCGGTAATGCAGCCAGGCCTCGAGCTTGGGCATGTACTTGACCAGAAAGCGCCGGTCCTGGCTGATGGTGTTGCCGCACAGGGGCGAGGCGCTCTTGGGCACGTAACGGGAGATGAAGTCGAGCAAGACCCGCTCGGCCTGCTCCTCGCTCAAGCTGCTGGCCTTGACCTTGTCGATGAGTCCGCTCTTGCCGTGTGTGCCCTTGTTCCAGGCGTCCATCTTGCCTAGCAACTCCGCACTTTGGTGAATCACCAGCACCGGGCCCTCGATGCGAGGCTGCAGGTGCGGGCCGGTGATGACCACCGCAATTTCCAGCAAGCGCTCTTTTTCCGGGTCGAGCCCGCTCATCTCGCAATCGATCCACACCAGGTTCTGATCGGATTTGGCGAGGTCGGCTGGGGGGACTTGGGCACTGGGCATGGGCTCATTCTCGCCGATGACCTAAACTTCCCTGCATGCAAGATCTGTCAACCCTCTGGGCTGTGGTGTTTGCCGCCGCGCTGCTGCTTGGCGTGCTGCTCAAACTCTATCTGAGCTGGCGCCAGGCTCGCCACGTCTGGCAGCACCGAGGCCAGGTCCCGGCCGCATTTGCGCAGGCCATCACGCTGCAGGCCCATCAAAAGGCCGCCGATTACACCCTGGCCAAAGCGCGCCTGGGCACGGCCGAGCTGGCCTGGAGCACCGTGATCTTGCTGGGCTGGACCTTGCTGGGCGGCCTGTCGGCGCTCAACGCCCTGATTGGCGCCTCGCCGATTGCCCAATGGGGACCACTGGCCCAGCAGGTGGCGCTGGTGGCAGCCTTCGCACTCATTGGCGCTGTGCTGGATCTGCCGCTGTCGTGGTATTCGACATTCCATCTCGAGGAGCGTTTTGGATTCAACAAAATGACGCGGGGCCTGTGGCTGGGCGACCTGCTCAAGTCCAGCCTGGTCGGCGCGGTGATCGGCCTGCCCATCGTGGCGCTGATCCTGTGGCTGATGGGCAGCACCGGTGCCTTGTGGTGGCTGTGGGCCTGGGGCGCCTGGATGGGCTTTAACCTCTTGATTTTGGTGCTCTACCCCACGGTGATCGCGCCACTGTTCAACAAATTCGAGCCGCTGCAAGACGAGCAACTCAAGGCTCGGGTGAACGCGCTGATGCAGCGCTGCGGCTTTTCGGCCAAAGGCCTGTTTGTCATGGACGGCAGCAAGCGCTCGGCCCACGCCAACGCCTATTTCACCGGCTTTGGCGCGGCCAAGCGGGTGGTGTTCTACGACACCTTGCTCAAGCAACTCACGCCAGACGAGGTCGATGCGGTGCTGGCCCATGAGTTGGGTCACTTCCGCCACAAGCACATCGTGCAGCGCATCGCGATGCTCTTTGGCTTGAGCTTGGGCGCACTGTGGCTGCTGGGATGGCTGTCGCAGCAGGTTTGGTTTTACAGCGGCCTGGGGGTACAGGTGCAGCTGAACGCGCCCAACGATGCACTGGCCCTGCTCTTGTTCTTGATGGTGGTGCCGGTGTTCAGCTACTTCATCTCGCCGCTGTCGGCCCACCTGTCGCGGCGCCATGAATTCCAGGCTGACGCCTACGCCTGTGCCCAGACCAGCGGCAGCGACCTCTCCAGCGCCCTGCTCAAGCTCTACAAGGACAATGCCAGCACGCTCACGCCCGACCCGGTGTTCGCACGCTTTTATTACTCGCACCCGCCCGCCTCAGAGCGACTGGCGCGCATGGGTTCGCAAGCTGCAGCCGCTCCATGAACGCGCCCAAGACCCGAACCGCCCTGACGGCCACGCAGGTCATCACGCGATTGACGCAACTCAATGGCGAGCGGGCGCAAGGCTGGCGGGTGATCGATGGCGCCCTGGAAAAGTCGTTTGAATTTGCTGACTTTCACCAGACC
>JBILGP010000463.1:0-2642 GCA_044350985.1 Polaromonas sp.
CGAGCTCGTTGGTGCGCAGGTGCAAGATCGCATCTTCAAGCTCGCGCACCATGGCCAGCGGGAACCACTGATCGCCCAGCGCCTGCGCGGCGGCCATGTCGGCCGGCTGCGCGCCGGTGGGGGCCTTGACCACCAAGGTGGCCATGCGCTTGGCGCGGTCGATCTCGACCGTGACATGGCGGTAGGCAATGGCGTCGGCCTCCAGCGTGCGCTGCAGCGGGCTCAGCGCCACGCCCTGGGCGCTGTCTGGGCGTTGGCTCTTGGCGGCCAGGGCCAGCGCGCGCTCCTTGACCTTCTCGCCAAAGACGGCCGGCTTGGCGACCGCATCGACCAGGCGCCAATCCACCGCCTTTTGGCCGCGCACGCCTTCGACGCTGGTGCAAAAAATATCGGCCAGATCGTGGCGCACCTTGCGCTTGTCGGTCACGCGGGTCAGGCCGCCGGTGCCCGGCAGCACGCCCAGCAGCGGCACCTCGGGCAGGCTCACCGCGCTGGAGCGGTCGTCGATCAGCACGATCTCATCGCAGGCCAGGGCCAGCTCGTAGCCGCCGCCGGCGCAGGCGCCGTTGACCGCGGCCAGGAATTTCAGGCCCTCGTGCTGCGAAGAGTCTTCCAGGCCGTTGCGCGTCTCGTTGGTGAACTTGCAGAAGTTGACCTTCCAGGCATGGCTGGAGACGCCGAGCATGAAGATGTTGGCGCCCGAGCAAAACACCTTGTCCTTGGCGCTGGTCACCACCACGGTCTTGACCTCGGGATGCTCGAAGCGGATGCGGTTGACCGCGTCGTTGAGCTCGACGTCCACGCCCAGATCGTAGGAGTTGAGCTTGAGCTTGTAGCCGGGGCGCAGGCCGGCGTTCTCGTCGATATCGATCTTGAGCGTGGCCAGCGCACCGTCAAAACCGAGTTTGACGTGGCGGTACTGGTCGGGCGATGTGCGGTAGTCGACGATGGGTTGGCTGGCGTTCATGGGTGTCTCTCCAAAAGGTCGTTGTGGCTGAACGGGCTGGGCTTTCGTTCAATGCATCAAGCTGCACTTTCCGAATCCATAGATGCATGATATTGCATAATTTTTAGCCAGTCAAGCACTTTTTTGCATGTTTCGAATTTTCAAGCTAATCACACCGGCAACTGCAAAGTCTGACGCACCTGGCGGCGCAGCAGCTCAAAGGTTTCGGGCAGGGGCTGGGCGCTGGTGTTGATGCGCAACTGGGCCTTGGAGTAGAAGGCCGCGCGCCCGGCCAGGATGCCCCTTAAGTCGTCCATCGCCTCCTTGCTGGCGGCCATCGGCCGCATGTCGCCCTGCGCAATCACACGCCGCATGTGGTCCTCGGGCTCGGCCTGCAGCCACACCGTGGTGCAGTGGGTGAGCATGTCGTTGAAGGCGGCCAGATCGGAGACCAGCCCGCCCGGGGTGGCGATCACCGCCTCAGGGTAGGCCTCGATCGCTTCCTCCAGGGCCCGGCGCTCGTAGCGGCGGTAGGCGTTTTGGCCATACAAGGCCTGGATTTCCGAGACGCTGCAGCCGGCCAGTTTTTCGATCTCGCGGCTCAGCTCCACAAAGGTGCACCCCAGATCCTCGGCCAGCATCTGGCCCAGCGTGCTTTTGCCCGCGCCGCGCAGACCCACCAGGGCAATGCGTGCACTGACCGAGCCCGCACCGCTGCGACCGAGCATTTGAGCGATGGCCAGACGCACCGGCCGCAGGTCGGCCTCGCTGCGCCCGCCCAGCAACTGGCGGATCAGCAGCCATTCGGGGTTGGAGGTGGTGACATCGCCCATCATTTCGGCCAGGCTGCACTGCAAAGCGCCTGCGACCTGCAACAGCACCAAGATGGACGCATTGCCCTCGCCATATTCGAGGTTGGCCAGATGCCGCTCCGACACATGGGCCGCCAGCGACAGGGCCTTGCGCGTCATGCCGCGGCGCGCCCGCAAGCTGCGCACCCGCTCGCCCAAGGCCACCAAGAAGGCGTTCTTGTCCTGTTCGGCCGACTCTTCGGTCGCTACCGGCAAAGGATCTGAACCAAGGGTTAACCCTGATTTTTGCAATATAGTGCTTGACATGGTGCGGCGGTGGGTCTATCGTTCAAACACGCACAATAATTCATATCGCCCGCTTTGGCAAGCGATCCCACCCAAACCCGGACGGCCCGACCATGAACCCAGAACCGACCCCCGAGCGCTTTCGCCAGCAAATCGCCCAACTCACGACCGAGCTGGCCGGCCGCCCCCTCGACGCCCAGCTCGACGCCTGGCTCAATGCGCGGCATGGCAGCCACAGCACCAGCTACCAGCAGCTCAGGGCGAGCTGCGAGGCCGGCGTGGCGGCGGGCTGGCTGGCCAACCGCGAAGGCGGCGGCCTCAAGTACGGCCGCATCTTCAAGCCGGCCGACGACCTGCATGGCTTTTCGGTGGATGTGGTCGACATGAAGGACATCGCCGGCCCCCACCACACGCACCCCCAGGGCGAGATCGACCTGATCATGCCCCTCGATGAGGGCGCCACCTTCGACGGTCGGCCCGCCGGCTGGCTGGTTTGCCCGCCCGGCAGCGCCCACCGTCCGACCGTGGCCCATGGCCGCGCCCTGGTGCTTTACCTGCTGCCGCAGGGAAGCATCGAATTCACCCAAAGCGCCTGAGCG
>JBILGP010000464.1:0-2640 GCA_044350985.1 Polaromonas sp.
GGCCGATCCGGCTGCTCGATGGCCAGTGCGAGGTCAACGAGGTCTGGTTCGACAACGTCGAGGTGCCCGTCGAGAATTTGGTGGGCGAAGAAAACCAGGGCTGGACCTATGCCAAGCACTTGCTGGCCCACGAGCGCACCAACATCGCCGACGTCAACCGGGCCAAGCGCGAGCTCGAGCGGCTCAAGCGCATCGCCAAGGCCGAAGGCGTTTGGGACGACAGCCGTTTTCGCGACGAGATCGCCAAGCTCGAGGTCGACATCGTCGCGCTCGAGATGCTGGTGCTGCGCGTGCTGTCGGCCGAAAAATCGGGCAAGAACTCTCTTGACATCGCCGGCCTGCTCAAGATTCGCGGCAGCGAAATCCAGCAACGCTACACCGAGCTGATGATGCAGGCGGCCGGCCCCTTTGCCCTGCCCCTCATCACCGAGGCCATGGAGGCGGGCTGGCAGGGCGACTTCCCGGGCGGTGTGCTGGCCAATGCGCCCCTGGCGGCCCACTACTTCAACATGCGCAAGACCACCATCTACGGCGGCTCCAACGAGGTGCAGCGCAACATCGTGGCACAGACGACTCTGGGCTGAAAGGCAGGCGGACATGGACTTTGATTTTTCCGATGAGCAGCAGCAGCTGCGCGAGGCCGTGCACAAATGGGTCGAAAAGGGCTATGACTTTGAGCGGCGGCGCGCCATCGTGGCAGCCGGCGGCTATGACGCCGGGGCCTATGGCGAGCTGGCCGAACTGGGCCTGACCGGCCTGTGCATCGATGCGCAGCACGGCGGTCTGGGCCTGGGGCCCATCGAGGCCATGGTGGTGCTCGAGGAGCTGGGCCGCGGCATGGTGCTCGAGCCGCTGGCCGCGCTCTGGCCGGTCGCCCATGCGCTGCAGGCCCACGCGCCGGCCGAACTGCAAACCGCCTGGCTGCCGCGCCTGGCGAGCGGCCAGGCCCTGGCGGTGCTGGCGCATATCGAGCGCGGCGCGCGCCATCGGCTCGATCATTGCCGCACGCAGGCCCGCCTGGACGGTGGGCAGTGGAGCATCAGCGGCCACAAAAGCGTGGTGCCGGTCGGCGATCGGGCCGATGCCTACCTCGTGCCGGCCATGGCCGATCAAAAGCTGGGGCTGTGGCTGGTCGAGCGGCAGGCCCGCGGCGTGCAGACGCAGGGCTATCTGACGCAGGACGGCGGCCGCGCGGCCGAGCTGCAGTTGGACCACAGCCCCGCGCAACTGATCACCCTCGACGGCTTGCAGGCTCTGGAACTCATGGCCGACATCGGTTCGGCCAGCGTCTGCGCCCAGGCCGTGGGGCTGATGGAGCGCACGCTGGCCCTGACGGTGGAGTACATGAACACGCGCAAGCAGTTCGGCGTGCCCATCGCCAGCTTTCAGGCGCTGCGCCACCGCGTCGCCGACATGAAGATGCAGCTCGAACTGTCCCGCTCAATGAGCTATTACGCCAGCCTCAAGCTCACGGCACCCGGGCCGCAGCGCCGGCAGGCCGTTGCACGTGCGCGCTACCAGCTCGGCGGGGCGATGCGCTTCATTGGGCAGTCGGCGGTGCAACTGCACGGCGGCATAGGCGTGACCGATGAATACATCGTCAGCCACTGCTTCAAGTCGCTGACCCAGCTCGAAATGACGTTTGGCGACACCTTGCACCACCTCGGTGAGGTGTCGCAGCGCATGGACGAGACCGCCGGCGTGTTTGCCTGAGACCGCGTGGCGTGGGAGCCGACGCTCACTCGGGCGGGCGTACCCTCACAAAGGTGGCAAAGCGCGGCACGCCCCCAGGCGTGCGATCGCGGTAGCGATAGGTCACCCAACTGCCCAGCTCGGGCGGCTTTTGCCGTTGCGCCTGGCTCAGGCCCGAGCCCAGAGCGAACTGCAAGCCCTCGGGTGTGCGCACCTGCAGCGCGCCGGTCATGCCGGCCAAGCGCCCCTGCCCCGGCAAATGGGCGACGACCTGCGCCTCGTCATCGAGCGCCTCTTTGAGCTTGTAAAGCGCATCGCTGCGGCCAGGTCGCCACAGCGCGTCGGCGCGGTGCAGCATCAGACCCTCGCCGCCCGAGCGCACCACCTCATCGAGGCGTTGCTGCAAGGCGGCGGCATCGGCCAGGCGAATCTGCTCGACCGCCCGCAAGCCAGGCTGCGCCGCACTCGCAAGCACCTCCTGCAAGGCCTGCCAGCGCGCCTCGAAGGGCCCGGGCATCTGCGGCGCGTCAAAGACCTGGTAGGTCACCGCGCCCCAGGCCTGCACGGCGCCGCGCTGCTGACGCACCAAAGCCGACAGGCGGTCAAACTCGCCGTGGGCCAGCCACAGCTCGCCATCGAGAGCGCACTGCGGCAAGGTCTGCAAGAAGGCAGCCGGCGCGGCGATCGTGCGACCGCTGCGAAAGCGCAGGGTGCGGCCATCCCAGAGCGCGCGCACGCCGTCAAACTTTTCGCTCACGAGAAATCCCTGGGGCGATCGACCGGCCAGCCAGCCGAGGGCCAAGGGGACACCCTGAAACGGAACGCCCTGGGCTTGCGCGCCCTGAGCTTGCCCCGCCTGGGCATCGGCGGGTGTTGCAAGGCTGGGCCCCGGCGGCCACAGCGACCACAACGGCCACAACGGCCATGTGCCCAAGGCACGCAGGCACA
>JBILGP010000035.1:0-9077 GCA_044350985.1 Polaromonas sp.
CAGGCCACCGCGCAGATGGCCGACCCAGACCATGGCCGACTCGACGATGCGCCGGCTCATGCCGCCGGCGTTCATCAACTCGCCGGCGAGCATGAAAAAGGGCACGGCCATCAGGGGGAAGTTGTCGGCCCCGCTGATCAGGTTCTGCGAGACGATCTGGGTGTCGAAGGTGTCCAGGTGCAGCATCAAGGCCACGCCCGAGACGATGAGTGCAAACGCCAGCGGCATGCCCAGTGCCATGGCGGCAAGCAGCGAGCCGATGAAAACAAGCACGGTCACTTGGGCGTTTCCTTTGCGTGCGATATCGCTGTTTCTTCCGAATCTTGAATCTGAATCAGATCGGAGTCTTGGAACTGCCCGCGCGCCAACGCCACCAGCTTGGCTGCGATCATCAGGCCCATGGCCACGCTGGTCAGATAGCCCACGCCATAAATCCAGATCATCGGGACCTCCAGCACCGGCGAGCGCGTGGACGCGTTGATGCCGTGCTGCTTGAATGTGCCGTAGAACATCAGGGCGCAGCAGCCGAGCATCAGGATGTTGGAGACGGCAAACGCCAGCTTCTTGCCGCGCAGGCTCAGTCGGCGCACCAGCGAGTCCAGACCGAGGTGGGCGTTGTCGCGCATCGTCACGATGGCACCGAGGAAGGTGATCCAGATGAACAGGTAGCGCGAGAGTTCCTCGGAAATGATGATGCCGTCGTTGAAGCCGTAGCGCAGCACGACGTTACCGAACACCATGATGACCATGAGGCTGAGCATGGCCACCAGGGTGAATTCGGCCAGGCGAAAGAAGAGGTCGGTGAAGACTTTCATGCTTGAGCCGACCGCTTCATCGCCTTACTTGGTGCTCTCGATCGCCTTGAGCAGCGCGGGTCCGTTCTTCTCGGCGAAGGTTTTGGCGATCTCGGCCGAGACGATTTTCTGGAAGGGCGCCATGTCGACGTTCTCGATCACTTGCATGCCTGACTTCTTGAGGTCGGCCACCACCTTGGAGGCGTTTTGTGCGTTCAAGTTGCGCTGGAAGGTCGCTGCCTCGCGGGCCGCATCGACGATGATTTTTTGAATGTTGGCAGGCAGGCTTTCAAACTTGGCCCGGTTCATGGCCACCACCAGCGGGGAGTACACATGGTTGCTCACCGTCAGGTGTTTTTGTACTTCGTAGAACTTGGACGACCACGTCACATTGATCGGGTGCTCCTGCGCATCAAAGGCGCCACTTTCCAGGGCCGTGTAGAGCTCGGCAATGGCCATCGGTGCAGGGTTCATGCCCAGCAAGCGAAAAGCCTGGATGTGGTAGGGGTTGGGCGTGGAGCGGATCTTGAGCCCCTTGAGGTCTTCGGGCTTGGTGACCGGGCGCTTGTTGTTGGTGAAGGCGCGCCAGCCGTTTTCCCAGTAGGCCAGGCCCTTGAGGCCGTGCGGGCTCAGTTCATTGAGCACACCGGTGCCGATCGGGCCATCGAGCACCGTGTAGGCGTGCTGGGCACTGCGAAAGACGAAGGGCAGCTCCATGGCGGCTGTGTTGGGCACGATGCCGTTGAAGTTGGAGGCACCACTGGAGACGATGTCGATCGTGCCGCCGCGCGTGCCGTTGATCATCGCCGCATCGTTGCCCAGCTGGTTGGCGGGGAAGATGGTGATTTCAACATCGCCATTGCTGCGCTGTTTGACCAGTTCGGCCAGCTTCATCGCGGCAGCATGTTGGCCGTCGGTCGTGTTGACCGCATGGCCCATCCTGAGGTTGAACTTGGCGGCCATGGCAGTTGAGCCGATGGCCGTCATCAGGCAGGCGAGCAGGATGCGTGAAATTTTCATGGTGTGTCTCCTGGTTAGGTTGGGGGGAAGGGGGAAAAGGTCGCGAGGCGCGCCGTTGGGATCGTGCCAGCGGCAGTCTCTTGTACAGCGCCGAGGGCCAGCGCCAGCACACGTTCGACCGGCTCGGTGATCGGCAGCGCAATGACGTCGGTCTCGTCGGCGCTGGGCCGCTCGAGCGTGCGGAACTGGCTCTCCAGCAGGCTAGGCTGCATGTAGTGGTCGCTGCGCCGGGCCATGCGCTGGGCAATCAGCTCCTGGCTGCCGTCGAGAAAAATGAAGCGCACGGTGCCGGCCTGGCTTCGGATCCGGTCGCGGTAGACGCGCCGCAGGGCCGAGCAGGCGACCACCCGGCCGGGCTCGTCGGCTTGGGCCAGAAACTGGGCGATGCGATCGAGCCAGGGCCAGCGGTCGGCGTCCTCCAGGGCGATGCCGGCGCTCATCTTGGCCACGCTCGCAGGCAGATGCAGGTCGTCGCCGTCGACTTGCTCGAGCCCGAGTTGACCGGCCAGGGCTGCACTGAGCGTCGACTTGCCGCAGCCCGAGACCCCCATCACGATCAGCCGCAGTGTCACCCTGGCCTCAGCGCGGGTGCGCCGCCAGCCATTCGGGCACCGGCGTGAGCAGGGCTTGGCCGTCGATGCCGGCACGAATGTTGGCAAACGCCAGATCGGCCATGGCTTGGCGGGTTTGTGTGGTGGCACTGGCCATGTGCGGCGTGAGCACCACCTGCGGCATCGTCCATAGCGCTTCGGGGACACGCGGCTCGTCGGCAAACACATCGAGCCCGGCACCGGCAATGGTGCCGTTTTGCAGCGCCGCAATCAGTGCCTGCTCATCGACCACGCTGCCGCGCGCGACGTTGATCAAAAAGCCGCTCGGCCCGAGTGCCTGCAGCACCTGCGCGTTGATCAGGTGGCGCGTGCCCGCTCCGCCGGGCGTGATGACCACCAGGAAATCGGACTCGCGCGCCAGCGCGGTGGCATCGGCAACGTAGCGGTAGGGCAGGTCGGGCTTGACGGTGCGGGTGGTGTAAGCGATCGACATGCCAAAAGCCTGTGCCCGATGGGCAATGGCCTGGCCGATGCGGCCCATGCCGACGATGCCCATGCGCGCGCCCGAAACCTTGCGGCCCAGCGCCAGCGGCCCTTGCGGCCAGCGGCCGGCGCGCACAAATTGGTCGGCCAGGGGGATTTGGCGGCCTACGGAGAGGACCAGACCCATGGCCAGGTCGGCCACGTCGTCGCTGAGCACCCCGGGCGTGTGGGTCACGGGAAGGCCCAACTCGACCGCTGTGGCCACATCGACGCCGTCATAACCGACGCCAAAAACCGACACCACTTTGGCCTGAGGCAGTTGGCGCAGGAGGCTGCCGGGCACGATGGCCTCGCCAGTGGCGGCGACAGCGACGATGCGCGGGGCCAGTGTTGCGAAAGCCTGCGGATCGGATAGATGGGTGCGGTCGTGAACCGTGTAGAGGCTGTCAAGAGCCTGTCGGTAAAAGGGATGCAGCGGGGCAGCCGCTAGCACATCGGGTTTGGACAAAACAGAACTCCCGCCGATCATTTGGACAAGGCCGTCCAAGACACCGGCATTAAAAACAAAACCCGCGGGCCCTCCACACCAACATCGACTGGCTGGCGCAGGTCACGCGGGCAGGCAGCAGGAGCCAAGTGCGTCCGCCGCGCTCGCGGGGCTTCGGACCTCGATATCCTAGTGGCCCTTGCTTGGTGCGATCCTGAGGACTAACCCTTGCACGAGGCTCAAGCCCCCAGCCTCAGCGCTGCGCGGGGCGCAGCACGTTGATCAGCGGCTGCCCCTGGGCCAGTCGCGTGATGTTGTCGGCCAGCGTCTGCTGGCGCCGGCGCACCGTGCCCTCGGTCCAGCCCGACATGTGCGGCGTCATCACCAGGTTGTCCAGGCTGGCAAAGTCCAGCTGCGAGGGCGCGCACTGCGCCTGTGCGTGGCTCGGGTACTGGTACCAGGTGTCGATGACGGCGCCGGCAATGCGTCGCTGCTTGAGCGCGTCGAACAGGGCCTGCTCGTCGATCACCGGCCCGCGGCCGACATTGATCAGCACCGCCTCGGCGCGCATCTCCGACAGGGCCTTGGCATCGATCAGGCCACGTGTGCTCTCGGTCAGCGGCAGGGTCACCACCACGGCATCGGCTGTGGCCATGAATTCATGCAACTGCGCCAGCGGCCAGAGCCGATCGACCGCCGGATCGGCGATGGCGCTGCGGTTGCAGGCGTGCACCCGCATGCCGAAGGCTTTGGCGCGGTGGGCCAGGGTGCGGCCGATGTGGCCTAAGCCGATCACGCCCAGCGTCTGGGCACCCAGCTCGGTGCGCAGCGCACCTGCTGCGCCGGCCCAATAGGTCCAGCGCTGCGCCCGCAGATCGGCGTCGGCCTGCGCCAGGGGCACATGGCGCATCAGCAGGGCCGTCATCACGTACTCGGCAATGGCATCTTCGTGGCCAAAGCAGTTGCACAAGCTGCTGGTGGCCGGCAGCACACTGGCATCGATCGCGTCGACGCCCGCAGCCGGCGCGTGGTACAGGCGCAGCTTGCGCGGCTGCGGCATTTGCGCATTCAGGCGTATGCCCACGATCACATCGGCCTGCTCGAACTGCTCTTGCTCGCCCTGGCCCTGCAGCGCGTCGCTGAGCTGCACGATGCGGTGCCCGTCGCCGATGAATTGCTCGAAGCCCGCACGAAACTGGCTGGCGTTTTGCCCGTGAAAGGCGATGTTCAGGCGCTCATGGGCCATGGGGTGTCCTTGTGAATACGGGGCCGAAAGCCTGCGCGGCGAGCCGTCCGGCGAGGGCTTCAGCGCGGCTGCGATTGCTGTTCGATCAATTCGATCACGGCGCTGATGTCCTGCTCGGCCATGCCCTGCGCGATGGCTTGTTCAAAGTAGGGCACGGCCGCCGAAAACAGCGGTGTGGCGCAACCGAGCTCGCTGGCCATTTGCTGGCCCAGCTCCAGGTATTTGGCCAGTGTGGTGAAGGGGCCGGGTGCGGGCGAGAACTTGCGCTCGGCCATCATCGGCGCGCGGATGGAGAACATGGTCGAATTGCCGGCACCTTGCGCGATCACCTGCGCCACCTTCATCGGATCGAAGCCGGCGCGTGCGCCCAGATTCATCGCCTCGGCCGCCGCCAGGGTGTGGATGGTCAGCAGGTAGTTGGCGATCAGCTTCATGGACACCGCCGAGCCATAGGCGCCCAGGTGAAAGTGGTGCTCGGTGATCGCTTTGAGCACCGGCTCGGACAGCCGGTAGATCGCCTCGTCGCCGCCGATGTACAAAGCGGCCCGGCGTGCGCTGACCATGGGTGGCGAGCCGCTGACCTCGGCCTCGAGCAGGCGCGCACCTCGCTCTCCCAGGCGCTGGCCTTGGGCGAGCTTGAAGGCACGGCTGTAAGTGCCCAGCTCCACCACGATCTGGCTGGGCTTGAGATGGGCCAGCACGCCAGATTCGCCCTCCAGCGCCTGCAACTGCGCCGACTCGCTGGGCAGGCACAGCAACAGCACCTCGCAGGCGCGGGTGACCTCGGCGGAACTGCCGAGCTGGCGCCCTCCGGCTTGCACAAAGGCGCTCGCCGGTGTGCGGCGATGTCCGAACACCGGGTAGCCGGCTTGCAGCAGGTTGAGGGCCACGGGCAGGCCGAGTTGGCCGATGCCGATGATGCCGATGGTCGGCAGGGCTTGTGTCACGGGGAGTCCTTCCTTGAGTCGGTCCGCTGCTGGGCGGGCCACCGATTTTGCGACATTTCATGCGGGGTCGCGGCCGGCCTTGCGCTGCCTGGTCTTGCCGCCGCGCTGTTTTTTGAATATAGTTAGTCGCCTAAATAAATCAACCGCTGTCAGCCGGAGCCCGCGCCATGATGACACCCGAAGAAAACGAACTGCTGTGCCGTGTGCAGGGCGATGCGCCCATGGGGCGCCTGATGCGTCAGCACTGGTTGCCGGTGTGCCTGATCGAGGAGGTGCCCGAGCCCGACTGCGCGCCGGTGCGCGCGCGCGTGCTCGGCGAAAGCCTGGTGGTGTTTCGCGACACGGACGGCGAGGTTGGTGTGCTCGAGGAGTCCTGCCCCCATCGGCGCGTATCGCTGGTCTACGGCCGCAATGAAGAGGGTGGGCTGCGCTGCCTCTATCACGGCTGGAAGATGGATGTGAAGGGGCGGGTGATCGAGATGGTGTCCGAGCCGGCGGCCAGTTGCTTGGCGGCCAAGGTCCAGCACAAGGCCTATCCGGTGCGCGAGTGGGGCGGTTTCGTGTGGGCCTGGTTTGGCAACGCAGAGCAGGTGGCCGAGTTTGTGCCTCCTCCTTGGGCGCCGACAAAAGACACGCGGGTGACGATTGCCAAGGCCATCGTGCCGTGCAACTGGGCACAGATTCTTGAAGGCGCGATCGATTCGGCGCACAGCTCGAGCCTGCATTCGTCTGACATGGTGCCCGCCCGCGTGGCCGGCGCCGAGGCCACGGCCAACAACTGGCTGCGCCCCTCGACCGACAAGGCGCCGCGCATGCAGGTGCAGCGTGGCACCTATGGCTTTCGCTATGCCGCCATCCGCCGGCCGATCCAAAATGCCGCCACCCACGAATACGTGCGCTCGACCGTGTTTGTGGCGCCGATCACCGTGCTGGTGCCGCCCAACAATCTGTACAACGTGGCCAATGTCAACGTGCCGATCGATGACACGAACACGGCGTTTTACTTCATCGCCTGGGGCCATCCGTCGCAGACGCCCGAGACCGAGACCTGGCGCAAATTCTTGCGCCAGACCGTGGGGATCGACCTCGATGCCTACTACCGGCCGCTGCGCAGCGACGACAACCGCTTCTGGCAGGACCGCCAGGCGATGAAGGCGGGCAATTTCACCGGCATCACCGGCTTTCCCAACCAGGACATCGCGATGTGGGTGACGATGGGCCCGATCGCCGACCGCAGCTGCGACCGGCTCGGAGCCAGCGACATGGCGGTGGTCGAGTTTCGCAAGCAGATGCTCGAGGCGGTGCGCGCCGTCATGCAAGGCGAGCCGGCCATCGGCACCGCAGAGCAGGCCATCCCGGCATCGGTGGTGGCCTATCAGGCGGTGATTCCCAAGACGCTCGATTGGCGCCAGCACGACTGCAGCTATGTCTGGGCCGGCGGCGAGCCCAGGCCTGAACTTGAGCCCTCCTATTCGGTCAAAGCCTGATCGGCATTTTTCAAAGCAAGGCAAAGCCACCATGAGCAAATTGCAACTGTCGATCGCCATGGGCGATTACGACCGCACCCGCGCCCTCATTGATGGGCGCGTGCAGATCGACGGCGTCGATCCGGTCTACATGACGCTGTACCCGGAGGAGATGTTCTTTCGGGCCATGCGCAGCCAGGACTTTGACATCTGCGAGCTCTCGTTTTCAAGTTACACCGTCAAAACCGCCAAGGGCGATTGCCCTTATGTGGCGGTGCCGGTGTTTCTGTCGCGCGCGTTTCGCCACACCTCGATCTATGTGCGCAAGGACCGCATCAAGACGCCGCAGGACCTCAAGGGCAAACGCATCGGCCTGCCCGAGTACCAGCTCAGCGCCAATGTATGGGCGCGCGCGATTTTGCAGGACGACTATGGCGTGGCGCCGGAAGACGTGACTTGGGTGCGGGGGGGCATCGAGACGCCAGGACGGCCCGAAAAAATCGCATTGCAGTTGCCGCCCGGCGTCAAGCTCGAGAGCGCGCCCGAAGGCACCACCATCTCGCAGATGCTCGATAGCGGCCAGATCGACGGCTTCATGGCCCCGCGCCCGCCGAGCGAGCAAGCCTTGCGCAACCCCCATGTTGGCTGGCTCTTCGACGACCCGACGGCCACGGCGCGCGACTACTACAAGCGCACCGGGATCTTTCCCATCATGCACGTGGTGGGCGTGCGCAAAACCCTGTGCGAGCAGCACCCCTGGCTGCCGGGGGCCGTGTTCAAGGCCTTCAGTCAGGCCAAGGACGCCGCGCTGCAGGCCCTATCCGACACCTCGGCCACCAAGGTCACCTTGCCCTTCGTCGAGGAGCAGCTCAAGGCCGCCCGCGAGACCCTGGGCGAGGATTTCTGGTCCTACGGCGTGGCCAAGAACCGCGCAACCATCGACACCTTCCTGCGCCACCACCATGCGCAGGGGCTGTCGTCAAGGCGGCTTGCGGCCGAAGAGGTCTTTCACCCGGCCACTTACGAGACCTATTCGATCTGAGGGTTCCCGGGTTCGACAGCCAGCGACGCGAGGCATCGATTCATTCTAGGGAGTCGATGCTTAGGGCTGCCGCGACCAGCGGCGGGCATCCTTGAGCAGCAACAACAATTGCTGCGCGCTCAGTGGCGATGCGATGAAGCCAAAGCGGGCGTAGAACTTCGCCGCTTCTTCATCAATGGGGTGAGTCAACATGGCACGGATGCCGGCCTGCTCCGCGATGAGCATCGTGCGTCGGATCGCGTCTCGGAGAAGACCTAGGCCGATACCGTGGCCCTGATCCTGCCGCGAAACGGCCAGCCTGGCGAGGATCACCACGGGCACCGGGTATTGCCCCATCCCTTTGCGGATGCGCTCGGGTGCATCCAGGGTATCGACCTGGCCGACGGTCAAACTGAAGTAGCCAGCAACCCGAACGCCGTCGGCCACCACGAAAGTCTTGGCCGACCCACTGCCCTGGGCTTGCCGGGCATGACGCAACAACCAATCGTCCAGCGCGGGCTTGCCGCAGTCGAAGCCTTCGAGTTGGTGATCAGCGCCAAGTGGTTCTGGACGGGACAAGGTCACTTGGCATCCCAAGGGGCCTTGCGACTGAACAGGTCAGTCAAACCTGCATTGGGCTGCTCAGGGCGATCCAGCAGATCCATCAGGGCCTGATACTGGCCGCCCGAGACCATGAACAGGCGCTGGTCCAAGAGGGTTTGCTCGGCCGCCAGGCAGGCGCTATCGAGGATGAAGTCGGTCAGCGACTTGTGGCTCACCTCAGCGGCACGGCGCAGCACCGCTTCCTGCTCGGGCGTGGCGCGCAGTCCGAGGCGGGCGGATCGTGCGGAAGGCGACGATGCACGGGCAGTCATGGCAGCACCTGTACTGTTAGATCAATGGGCGCCATGTTAGTACAAGTGACGAACGTTTTCTAGGCGGGCGGCTGCCCTGCCGCGTCAGCCGCCAGGTTTTCCAGCATCAGCAGGAGGAACTGGCGCATGGCCTGAACCTGCGCCTCGGTGCTGCCGGCCACGCTGACGTGGTTGACCTCTTCGGCCA
>JBILGP010000465.1:0-2632 GCA_044350985.1 Polaromonas sp.
ATGAAGTTGAGCGCCTCGTCTTGCAGCATGGTGCCCACCGTCACCCCGCGCGAGAGGTGCGAGCGGAACTTGACCCATTCAAAAAAAGCCGCCGGATCGCGCTCGAGCGCACCCCCGGCGAGCATGCGCACCACCTCCAGATAGGTTTGGTTCTGCGTCTCCCAGACTTCGGTGGTCAAGGTGCCGCGCACCGCCCGCGCGTTTTCGCGGGCCGCACGCAGGCACGAGATGATGCTCGAGGGGTTGTTCTCGTCCCGGACCATGAAGTCCATCACGGCGCGCGGCTGCAAGCGCTCGCCGTGCTTGAGGGCGTAGGCCTGTTTGAGCTCGCTGATCGAGAGCATGCCCATCCAGCCGGCCTGCGCCGCAGCGGCAGACTGCGGTAGCAAGGAGGTCTGGTAGTTCACGTCGAGCATGCGCGCGGTGTTTTCGGCGCGCTCGGTGTAGCGCGACATCCAAAAGAGGTGGTCAGCAGTGCGAGAGAGCATGGGGCACCTTGTTTAGCGTATGAGGCTCAAGCCAGGCCGCCGGCCATCGCCCGCAGCCACTGGGCTTCGAACCGGCTCTGGCCGCCACCGGTGCCCGGCGGCGGTGGATCGTTGGACTCCAAAATCCAGGTGTCTTTGGTGCCGCCGCCTTGGGAGGAATTGACCACCAGGGAGCCTTCCTTGAGCGCCACCCGGGTCAGCCCGCCGGGCACCATCTGCACCTGCTTGCCGCTGAGCACAAAGGGCCGCAAATCGATGTGACGCGGCGCGATCCCGCTGTCCACATAGGTCGGGCAGGTCGACAGCGTCAGGGTGGGCTGGGCGATGTAGCCCGAAGGATTGGCCAGCAGCACCTGCCTGAAGGTCTCGATCTCGGCCTTGCTCGCCGCCGGCCCCACCAGCATGCCGTAGCCACCCGCACCATGAACCTCCTTGACCACCAGCTCGGACAGGTGGGCCAAGGTGTACTGCAGGTCCTGCGGCTTGCGACACTGGTAGGTCGGCACATTGCTCAAGATCGGCTTTTCTCCGAGGTAGAACTCGATCATGTCGGGCACATAGGGGTAGATCGACTTGTCGTCGGCCACCCCGGTGCCGATCGCATTGCACACGGCCACATTGCCCGCCCGGTAGGCTTGCAGCAAGCCCGCGCAGCCCAGCGTTGAGTCGCGCCGAAACGCCTGCGGATCAAGAAAATCGTCATCAACCCGGCGGTAAATCACATCCACGCGTCGCGGCCCGCGGGTGGTGCGCATGTAGATGAAGTCGTCCTTCATGAAGAGGTCTTGCCCCTCGACCAGCTCAACGCCCATCTGCTGGGCCAAAAACGCGTGCTCGAAATAGGCCGAGTTGTACATGCCCGGGGTCAGCACCACCACCGTGGGCTCATTGAGCCCGGCCGGCGCCATCGCCCGCAAGGTCTCGAGCAGCAGATCGGGATAGTGCGCGACCGGCGCCACCCGGTTGCGGGCGAACAGGTCGGGAAAGAGCCGCATCATCATCTTGCGGTCCTCGATCATGTAGCTCACGCCCGAGGGCACGCGCAGGTTGTCTTCGAGCACGTAGTACTCGCCCTGCCCCTGGGTGTTGGGCGCCCGCACGATGTCGACGCCACTGATGTGCGAATAGACCTTGCCGGGCAAGGTGACGCCCATCATCTCGGGCCGAAACTGCGCGTTGCGCAGCACCTGGTCGGCCTCGATCACGCCGGCACGCAAGATCTCCTGTCCGTGGTAAACGTCGTCGAGGAAGCGGTTGAGCGCGTTGACCCTTTGCACCAGACCGTCTTGCAGGGTCTTCCATTCGTGCGCTGGGATGATGCGCGGGATCAGGTCAAACGGAATCAGGCGCTCGGTGCCGGCGCCTTCTTCGTCCTTGGCGCCATAGACGGCAAAGGTGATGCCCACCCGCCGAAAAATCATCTCGGCTTCTTCTCGGCGCGCCTGCATGGCCGCTGCGTTCTGCTCGGCCAGCCACTTCTGGTACCCAAGATAGTGCGGTCGCACCGATTTGGTGCTGTCGTGCATTTCATCGAAGCCGGCTCGGCTCATCAAGCGGCCCTCCCCTGTGACATCGTTGGTGCTTCCGTGTCGTGACGCGTGTCTCTGCGCTGCATGGGGTAGAGCTTAGCAAGGAACTTGCCACAGCCCATCGCCCGGGTCTTGGCCGTCCAGGGACCCCGGCCGACCCCCGGAAAACCGAAGCCAAGATGGCACCGCTCTCAGGGCGCGGCGGCAGGCGGCAGGTGCTGCCAATAGCGCGGTACCCGTTGACGCAGACAGTCCATGGCGTGCGGCGCATCGCTGCGCCAGGTGGCCGCACCGCAGCGGCTGGACTGCACCACCTCGATGCTGCGCTCCTGGTAGCGCGCCATCACGTCGCTGGCCGGATGGCCAAAGCGGTTGCGGTAGGCGGCCTGCACCACCGCCCAGCGCGGCTGCACCGCATCGAGCAAGGCAGCGCTCGAGGACGTACGGCTGCCGTGGTGGGGCACCAGCAACCAGTCGGCGCGCACGGGGGCGCGTTCAACCAGCGCGGCTTCCTGAGCGGCCTCAAGGTCGCCGGTGAGCAAGGCGGCCGCTTGCTCGCCCTGCACATGCAGCACGCAGCTCAGGGCGTTGGGCTTGCGCAGACGGGCGGCATCT
>JBILGP010000466.1:0-2630 GCA_044350985.1 Polaromonas sp.
AGGGTGAAAAAGGCATAGCCCGGATTTATACCCCCAGATCTCACCGCAGCAGCGCCGCCACAAGGGTCGCTGCCACCTCGCCGCGTCATCACGCCCCCGCCCTGTCATTGCGCCCCGCCCTGTCATCGCGAGGAACGAAGCGATCCACCGCGGCGCTTGGTCGAAGGCATGGATTGCCACGGCGCTGCGCGCCTCGCAATGACGAAATGAGGGCATCATCACGCCCCGTCCCGTCATCGCGAGGAACGAAGCGATCCATCTGTCACTGCACAAGCCCATGGATTGCCACGGCCGGCCAAGTCACAAGCCACTTGCAGCCCGGGCCCGCGCGCGGCAACCATGCGGCGGCGGTTACCGAATCTTCTTTAGGAGTCCTGCACCTTGCCGCGCTGCAGCTTGACCTGACCCCGCTCGGTTTTGTCCTGCAGCCGCCGCATCTTCGAGGCCCGGGTCGGCCGCGTCGGTCGGCGCGGTTTGGGCGGCAGCGAACAGGCATCGACCAGGGCTTGCAGGCGCGTCAAGGCTGCGGCTCGGTTGAGCTCCTGGGTGCGGTGCTGCTGAGCCTTGATCACCAGCACGCCCTCGCGCGAGATGCGGCGATCGCCACTTTCTAGCAGCCGGGTCCTGACGTCCTCGGGCAGGCTGGAGGCGCGGATGTCAAAACGCAGGTGGATGGCCGATGAGACCTTGTTGACGTTCTGACCGCCTGCGCCCTGGGCGCGCACCGCCGTGCATTGCACCTGCTGCTCATCGATGGGGTAAAGGCTGCTTGCGGCCATGCCCGATTGTGCAACCGCAGGCGCCCGGCAGGCAGGCTGCGCGGTGTTTGCAAAGAGTCAATGGCGCTGGTGCAGCGCGCAAGCCCGGCCTCAGATCGAAGACAAAAACGCGTCGAGCAGCTGCGCGAACTCAGCTGGCCGCTCAACCGCGCTCAGGTGGGCCGCCTCGATCGTGCTCATGCGCGCTGCGGGAATTTGATCAACGATTTCCTGCGAGGCGGACACCGGCGTGGCTTCGTCGAGGGTGCCCGCAATGACCAGGGTCGGGCAGGCAATGCGTGCGTTGCGGTCGCGAAAGTCAATTGCCGCCACAGCCTCGCAGGCGGCGGCATAGGCAGAACCGGACATGCGCTCGAGGCCTTGGCGCAGCAAGGCCACCCGCTGGGCGCCGCCTTGGGCTTGGTCGGCCCGAAAAGCCGGGGTGAACCAGCGCTGCATGGCGCCCTCGGCGATGGCCGCCACCCCTTTGAGTCGCACGGTCTCGATGCGCGCCGCCCACATGGCCTGCGCTGCTGCATCGTAGGCGCTGGCCGAATTGGCTATTGCGATGCTGCGCACCAAATCGGGCCGCCGGCTGGCCAAGGCCTGCGCGGTCATGCCGCCCATGCTCAGACCAGCGAAATGCACCGGGCCATCGCAGTGGGCCTCGATCAGGGCGGCGGTGTCGTCGGCCATCATCTCGATCGTCCAAGGCCCGGGGGGGGTGGGCGAGCGGCCGTGGCCGCGGTGGTCGTAGCGCACCACGGTGTACTTGCTGCGCAGGCGCTCGGCCACGCCGTCCCACATGCTCAGGTCGCAGCCGAGCGCGTGGCTGAGCACCAGACAAGGGCCTTGGCCTTCGATGAGGAGGTTCAAAGATGGAGTTGTCATGATCAGTCGGCTTTGGGTGGCAGCAATCCGCGCTCGCGCAGAATTTGCGCGGCGATGCCAAAGGCGTGGTTGGCAGCAGGCACGCCGCAGTAAATCGCAGCCTGCAAAATCACTTCCTTGATTTCCTGGGCACTGAGCCGGGAGTCGGGCGGCCCATCGAGCGCAGCGCGGGTGTGCAAAGCGAACTCTTCCCAGGCTTTCAAGCCGATCATGGTCGACAGCACCATCAGGCGGCGGGGCTTGTCGCCCAGGGCCGGGCGACCCCACACCTCGTTCCAGGCATAGCGGGTGATCAGGTGCTGAAACTCGGCGTTGAAGTCGTTGACGTTGGCCAGCGAGCGATCAACCCAGGCATCGCCCAGCACGCGCCTGCGGTTGAGCATACCGTCGCGGTAGTCGCTGTCACGATCGGGTTCAGCCATGGTCTCAAGCTCCTGCTTTAGTGGGGGCGCTGACCGCATCGCTGCGGCTGCGCCAAGCTTGCAATTGTGCCCGGACACTTTGCGCCACAAAGCGGGCCAGAGCCGGGTCGAACCATTCCTGCGCCGCCTGCGGCGGCAGCACACGACGCACCTGCTCGATGTTGACGCGCATGCGCGGCGCATCGACCTGCAGCCCCGCCAAAGTCTGGGCCATGGCGCGCGCGGCGGCGTGCGCCCCCATCATCAAACCCGCCGACTCAGCCAGCTCGGCCTGCCAGGGCCCGAGAGCGCGCTCGTGCTCCTGCACCATGCTCGAGAGCAATGCCGCGGCGCGCTGCGGCACACGGGCGGCAGCGGCCAGGCTGACCATGCAGGCGACCGGGTTGCGCTTGTGCGGCATGGCCGATGAGCCACCGCGACCGGCCTCAGAGGGCTCGGCCACCTCGCCGACCTCGAACTGGCCCATGAGCGAAATGTCCTTGGCCACCTTGCCCAGGCTGCCCACCAGCACCGCCAGCTCGCAGCCCAGCACCACCCACTGGTCGCGCTGGGTGTGCCA
>JBILGP010000467.1:0-2627 GCA_044350985.1 Polaromonas sp.
CAGGCCGATCACCCACTTGGCCAGCTCGGTGTTCATCTGTGTGAGGGCCAGGAAGACGTTGAGCACGTCCGCACCGAGCAGAATGAGGAAAATCATGCCGGTGGCGCCCGCCGTGCCATACATGCATTCAAGAAAGCCTTTTTTGTTCAGCCCGCCCGAGCGCCACGCCACCACCGCCGTGGCCACGCAGCCAATGGCTGCTGCCTCGGTGGGCGTAAACAGTCCACCATAGATGCCGCCGATGACGACCATAAAGATCAGCAGCACCGGCCAAGTCTGCAGCAAGGTGCTGATGCGCTCGCCCCAGCTGTGACGGCGCCCGGCTGGCGCATCGCTCGGACTGATGCGCGCCACGATCGAGATCACCACCATGTAGCCAATGGCCGCGATGATGCCGGGAATAAAGGCGGCCAGGAAGAGCTTGGCGATGTTTTGCTCGGCCAAGATCGCGTAGATGACCAGCGGCACAGACGGCGGTATCAGGATGCCCAGGGTGCCGCCGGCGGCCAGCGTAGCGGTGGCAAACCGCCCTGAATACTTATTGGCCTTGAGTTCGGGCAGCGCGACCTGGCCCATGGTGGCTGCAGTGGCCAAGGACGAGCCGCAAATCGCGCCAAAGCCGGCGCAGGCGGTCACGCCCGCCATGGCCATGCCGCCCCTCCAATGGCCGATCAGGCTGTTGCCCGCCTGAAACAGCGCGCGCGACAGGCCGCCATGCGTGGCGAACTGGCCCATCAGCAGGAACAGCGGCACAACGGAGAGATCGTAGACCGAAAAGCGTGCGTAGGCGCCGGTCTTGAAGTAGCTCATCAGCGGGCCGATACCGGCCACCATGGCATAACCGACCGAGCCGGCCAGCAGCATGGCCATGCCGATGTGCATGCGTGCGGCCAACAGCAAGAGCAGCACCCCAAACATCAGAGCGCCCCATTCGATTCCGGTCATGTGCGCAGCTTTCGCAAGTTGGCGTGCACCTGGTAGAGCGCCGTCAGGCCCAGCAGGAAGAAAGAGGGCACCAACGGGACATAGCCCCACCAGGTGGGAATACTCAGCAGCATCGAGGCGTCAAAGTTGCCTTTGAGGTCGACCAGGCCCAGGCCCAGGCGCCAGGCGAGCAGGAAGGAGAAGGCTGCCATCACGGCGTAGGCCAGGGTGTCGAGCACGGCATTGGTTCTGACCGGTGCCTTGGCCGTGAAAAAGTCGACGATGACATGACCGCCGATCCAGTTGGCATAGGGCAGCGACATGGCCACCGCCACTGCCGTCATGAACTGCACAAGTTCGTAGTCACCCACCAGGGCTTTGTCAAAAAGGGCGCGTCCGCCTATGCTCCAAAGCGACATGAAGGCCATCAGCGTGAGCATGATGCCCGCGAGCACCGCCAGCGTCTTGCAAGCGCGGTCGAGGAACAATCCGTAGCCCGCGTAACGCTGGTTCGATTCCGTGATCAGCAAGTCGGCCAAGGCCGCTCTCCTTGTGTCGGGTGGGACTCAGAAAAAAAAGCGGGACTCGCGTCCCGCCTAGCCGATGTCGCACCAGCTTTACGAAATTACTTGCTGTACCTTTGCACCAGGGCGCGGGCGTCCTCGAGCATGGCCTTGCCATTGAAGCCGCGCTTGTTCATGTCGGCCACCCACTCGTCGTCGAGGTTGTCGGTCGCCTTTTTCCAGCGATCGACCTCGGCAGCCGGGATCTGGGTGATGGTGTAGCCCGGGGTTTCGACAAAGGCCTTGCGACCCGGTACGTCGTTGCCCTCTTGGGTGCTGCCCAGGAAGGCCGACAGCTCGCGGCCAGAGTTCTTGTCGATCACCGCCTTCAGATCAGCCGGCAGCGAGTCGTAGCGGGCGCGGTTCATCGGCACCACGAAGAACGTGGTGTAGAGCGCAGGCGAACCCTTGGGCGTTTCCGAAGCGAACTTGGTCAGCTCATTGACTTTGAGGCCGGGTGCGACCTCGTAGGGAATGACGGCGCCATCGATCACGCCCTTGGACAGCGCCTCGGGCACTTGCGGCACCGGCATGCCCACGGGCGTGGCGCCCATATTGGCCAGCATCTTGGTGACGGTGGCCGTCGGGCCGCGCATCTTCAGGCCGCGCAGGTCTTCGATTTTGGTGATCGGCTTGTTCTTGGTGAAGATCACGCCGGGGCCATGCACATGCACCGCCAGCAGCTTGACGTCTTTGTACTCGTCCATGGCGTGCTTTTGCACGAAGTCCCAGGCTGCGCGGCTGGTGGCGCCGGCATTGGTCATCATGAAGGGCAGCTCAAAAACCTGGCTGCGCACGAAGCGGTTGGCCGAGTAGCCGGCCACGGTCCACACCACATCGGCCACGCCGTCCTTGGCCTGGTCGTACAACTGCGGCGGCGAGCCACCGAGCTGCATGGCCGGGAAGATCTGGCAATTGAGGCGGTTGTTGGAATCCCGGGCGATGTTGTCACACCAGGTCTTGAGCATGGTGGTGTGCTGGATCGACTGCGGGCCCAGGAAGTGGTGCACCTTTAGGGTGATGGTCTGGGCCGATACGGCGCCGGCGACCAGGGTGGCCGACAGCGCCGCGATTTTGAGCAGGGGCTTCATCAGGATTTCCTCTCGGGGTTGGGGATGCGCTAGGTTACTGAGCCGATAC
>JBILGP010000468.1:0-2618 GCA_044350985.1 Polaromonas sp.
GTTTTACTACCGAGCCTCACCCGATCGCCGCCGCATCTTGTTCGGTGGACGGGTGTCGCATCAAGAAACCAACCCACTCATCAGCGGCCCCAAGCTCCATGCCGACATGGCCGCGATTTTTCCCGAGCTCGCCGAGGTGCCCATCAGCCACTCGTGGTGCGGTTTTGTCGCCTACACCTTTGACGAACTCATGCACCTGGGTCAGCACGACGGCATGCACTACGCCATGGGCTACTGCGGCGCCGGTGTGGGCACCTCCAGCTACTTTGGCATGCGCATCGGCCAGCAGGTGCTGGGGCTCAAAGAAGGCAAGACCGCGCTGGACGGGCTGGCCTTTGAAACCCGGCCGCTGTACAGCGGCAACCCCTGGTTCTTAGCGCCCTCCATTGGCTACTACCGCCTGCGCGATCGCCTGCCGATTTGAATCCATCGGCAAAGTTTCTCATCATTGCGAGGCGTGAAGAACACCGGTGCGGTCAGTCGGTAGACAAAACCGTCCCTGGCGCCGTCTTCAGGCAAGCACTGGCGGAGACTGTGAGATTCGAACTCACGGAAGGGTCACCCCTTCGGCAGTTTTCAAGACTGCTGGTTTAAACCACTCACCCAAGTCTCCGGGCGTCGGCCGGAGCGGTGGTAATCCGCGCGGCGACAGGCTGTAGTTTAGCGGGCTTGGGCCAGGCCCAGGCGCACGATGCCGTAGGCTGGTACGCCCCAGAGGGCGCGAAAGCCCGGGCACAGCCAGGCGGTGGCCAGGTTGTAGCCGTCGAGCACGGCGTGCTCTGAGAGCTTGCGCAGGCGTGAATCGATCGCGGTGAAGTCGCTCATTTGGCGAGCGCCCCAGGCAAACTGCGCGTCGGTGTGCGAGACCGACGGATGCAGGCTCGCCCAGCCCGTGGCCATCCAGCTCAGGCTGTCGCAGACCAGCTCGGAGCCCGGGGGTGCATGGCAGGCAAATTCGCGCAGCACATGCATGACCTCTTCGGGCTGCAGGTACATCAGCACCCCCTCGAGCATGACCCACACCGGCGGGGCGTGCGGCCCCTGGGGCAAGCCGAGCGATCGCCACCAGTGCGCCCGGCGCAAATCGACGCTGGCGTTGTGGTGGCGCGGGCCCAGCGTGGGCAATAGGCTCTCACGCAGCGCCATCACGGCGGGCAGGTCGGCGTCGAGCCAATGGTTGTCTTGCCGATCGAGCCACTGAAAGTAGGACGACAGCCCGCAGCCGAGATTGACGCCCCAGCCTTGCCGATGCCGGTTAAAAAAATCCGTGGCCAACTGACGGAAGATGCGAGTGCGCGAGAGCACGCCGTACACGCTCAGGCGGTCTTGCAAAAACTCCTCAACATCGTCTTCATCCTCATGCAAGCCCGCCAGCGCAATCGCGGCGCAGCGATCGTGAACGGCCATGTCGGGAAAGAGCTGATCGCCATAAGCGCGCGCGACCAGCGGAATGAGCAAGGTGGTTTCGACCGGCTCCAAACCATGGCTGCCCCCCACCAAAGCGGCCGCCGGAGTGCTGGCAGCGTTTGATTGGGGCAAGGACTGAAAGGCCATGGTCCATCATCGGGCCTATTGCACGGGACGGGTGCAGTCGGGCAAGTGAGACATTGAAACAAGCTACGGGCTCAGGTAAGCGGCCGTGCTTGTACAAAACGCCCTCCTCGCCACGCTGCTTGCCGCCACTATCGGCTGTGCTTCATCGCCCACGCAAGAGGGCACGGGCTAAGACCTCGATGACACCTGGATCACGACCCGAATCAAGGCCGCCCTGTTTAAAGAATCAACCTTGAAATCGGCCGAGATCAATGTTGAGGCCTTCAAGGGTCAGGTGCAGCTGAGTGGGCTCGTCAACTCAAGCCGAGACATCAGCAAGCCCGTCGAGATCGCCCGATCCACCAGGGACGTCAAGAGCGTCAAGAACGACATGTGCATGAAAGGTCAGTGAGCAAGACGCCCGAGCAGGCAGCGAACCTGCTCGCGCAGGCGCTAGATTCCAGACATCACCGCATCCATGGCGGACACCAATGCGCTGGCCTGCGCTGACACGTTGTCGACTGCTCGCCGCAAATTTTTGGCGGACAGCGGCGCCGCATAGTGCGCGAGTGCATGAAGGCGCTTGCCTTTGACCACAATGACCGGGCACAGCGCGGTGGGCACCTTGATTGCCGCATCGAGTTCGGCCAGTGGCACGGTCAGCCGCGTTGAAAGAGCGTCGAGCAGGTCGCTCTGTATGACCAACACGTAGGGGATGCCATCGGCAGCGCTGTGGCTTGGATTGGGGAGAACATCTTACTGTGCCATCGGCGGATCACCGCGGGCGCAGGTCGGCTCCCGGAATACCGTGGGCCTCGAAGCTGGCATTTTGAGCAGCGATCCAATCACCGAATTCGGCTTCAAACCTCTTCTTGCGCGCGGCACGACTGGCCTTGTCGTGATGGTCCTGCAGGGCCTGGTAATGCTCGGCGGAGAGGATCACGGTATCGAGTTGACCCGCTTTTTCCACGAATATCGGTTCGCGTTTGGCCTGAGAAGACCGGCTACCAGAAGTGGCTCCGCAAATCTGAACAGGTGAGATAAAGCAAACTCCGGGCAAACTGTCGGGTCCACTGGGACCGGCG
>JBILGP010000469.1:0-2603 GCA_044350985.1 Polaromonas sp.
CTCGGGGGTGCACCTGCTGCCCTTTGTCTACTTGGGCGCCAAGCACATGATGACCGGCTACGACCACATCCTGTTCCTCTTCGGGGTGATCTTTTTTCTCTACAAGCTCCAGCACATCGCGCTTTATGTCAGCCTGTTTGCCATCGGTCACTCCACCACCATGGTGCTGGGGGTCTACTACAACATCGGCATCAACAGCTACCTGATCGATGCGGTAATCGGCTTTTCGGTGGTCTACAAGGCGCTCGACAACCTGGGTGCGTTCCAGCGTTGGTTTGGCGTGCAGCCCGACACCCAGGTGGCCACCTTGATCTTTGGTCTGATTCATGGCTTTGGCCTGGCCACCAAGATTCAGGAGTATGCAATTTCTGCCGATGGACTGGTGCCCAATCTGCTGGCCTTCAACGTGGGCGTCGAAGTCGGGCAACTGCTGGCCCTGGCGGTCATCCTGATCGGCATGAGCTTTTGGCGCCGCACCGCCAGCTTTGTCCACCACGCCTACAGCGCCAACGTGGTCATGATGTCTGCAGGGTTCATCCTGGTGGGCATGCAGCTGACCGGCTACTTTGTTTCCCAATAAGTTCCCGCTCAAGACGATGTACAACACGAACGTTCCCTCGCGCGCCGAGCTGCCCACGACCAGGCAGCTCCTTCGCTCCACCCTCATTGCTGCTGCGTCTGCCGCGGTGCTGCTCTACACCGTGGTGCTGCCGGCCGAATACGGCGTGGACCCGACGGGCATCGGAAAGGCTCTGGGGCTGACTGAAATGGGCGAGATCAAAACGCGCCTGGCCAAGGAAGCCGCCGAGGATGCAGCCGCGACGGTTGGCGCCCCACCCGCGGCGGCAAACCCAGTGGCATCGCCTGGCGCCGTTGCGCCAACTGCGCCACCAACTGCGCCCGTGGCGAGCGGCCCGAACTGGCGCGACGAGATGAGCTTCACGCTCACCCCCGGCCAAGGGACAGAGATCAAGCTGAAAATGAAGCAAGGGGAAAAAGCCCTCTACACGTGGAGCGTGCAAGGCGGCGTCGTCAACTTCGACACGCACGGAGATGCAACCGGGCGATCCATCAGCTACGAGAAGGGCCGGGGCGTAGCCTCTGACGACGGCGAGTTGATCGCCGCCTTCACCGGCAATCACGGCTGGTTCTGGCGCAACCAGGGCCAGGCCGACGTGACCGTGACCCTGAAAACCGGCGGGGACTACAGCGATATCAAGCGGGTGAAGTAACTGGAAGGGTTAAACAGCAGACCGGTGTTGACAGTCCCGCCGGTGCGCTGGAGTCACCAGATTGCTGAGCAGGTCATGCGCACCGCCGCAGCGAATGCCGGGACCGCCGTCGGCTCGATGCCAGCGCTCAAGGGAAAAACTCACCGATTCACAACAGACCCTGTGGGGCCGATGACCTGCACGGCCCCCATGGCATGAGCGCCGCCATATCGTCAGCCGAGCGTCGGATACCTTCTCTCAAGGCCACCACCGGCAAGGACACTACTGCGCGCTCAAAGGCTGCGTCCTCCGTCGAGCGTCAGCTCTGCACCGGTCATGAAGGCGCTTTCGTCGCTGAGCAAGAACAGCACCAGATCGGCCACCTCTTGCGCGGTGCCCAGGCGCTTGATCGGCTGGGTTTGCGTCTGAGCCAGATTCTCGGCCCGATCACGCACTTTGAGCATGTCGGTGTCAATCAGGCCTGGGTGTACCGAATTGACCCGGATGTTCAGTGGACCCAGTTCCCGCGCCGCTGCCTTGGTCATGCCGCGCACCGCCCACTTGCTGCCGGTGTAGGCAATGGCCTGGGCAATGCCGCGCAGCCCTGCGGTCGAGGAGATGTTGACGATGGAGCCCCCGCCCGGTGTGAGCGCATCCACCACGGCCTGCATGCCCAGAAAGGTTCCGAGCTGGTTGACCCGCATGTGGCGCTCGAACAGGGCCACATCGGTGGACGCAATCGAAGCGGGCTCAAAGATGCCGGCATTGTTGACCAGTCCATTGAGCGGGCCCCAGGCAACGCACTGGGTCACCGCCTCTCGCCACTGCAGGGGATCGGTGACATCAAGGCGGTGAAAGCGGGCTGACGAGCCCAATTCGGCAGCCAGCGCCCGACCGGCTTCCTCCAAGATGTCGGCCAGCATCACCCTGGCACCCTGGGCGACCAGTTTGCGCGCCTGGGCAGCGCCCATGCCCCGTGCGGCGCCGGTAATCAGGAAGGTGCGATTTTCGAATCGGCTCATGGCTGCCTTTGTATCGGTCAATGATCTGGGCAATGGCCTGGCCCAGGCCGCTGGCTGCGCCACTGACCAAGGCGATCTTGCCCTCAACTCGGCCCATCACCCAACTTGCCTTTGAACCGATACCGCTTGGCTTGGCATGCTTGTGCGACTCACTGTGCGGTGCGGGGAATCATGCTCATCAAATTGCGGGTGAAGCCGCCGTCGACCACCAGGTCGGCACCGTTGACGTAGGCGCTGCGCGGGCCAGCGAGAAACACCACCGCATCGGCCATGTCGTCGGCCCGTCCGATGCGGCGCAGCGGAATAGCACTGCTGCGCAACGCTTCTTCTCCCGGCCGGCTGTAAGCGGCATCGGTCATCTGGGTCCAGG
>JBILGP010000470.1:0-2601 GCA_044350985.1 Polaromonas sp.
GCCAGTTCGCTCAAGTCATAGTTCTTGAACACCCGCCGGCCGATGAACTTGGGCGCCGGCGGGCGGTAGTGCACCCAGTCCAGCGCGGTGGCGTTGGCGCGTGCCTTGGTCAGGCTCACCAGCGGCGCCTGTTTTTTGCTCGCATGCAAGGCGCGCACCTTGTCGTAATCGGCGTTGAGCTCGGCAATGTAGTGGGCCGCCTGCTGCGACAGCAGGCTTTGCGCCACGCTCACGCTGCGCGAGGCATCGGGCACATAGACCACCGGGCCCTCATAGTGCGGCGCAATTTTGACGGCCGTGTGCACCCGGCTGGTGGTCGCACCGCCAATGAGCAGCGGGATTTTGCGCACCCGAAAATGCTCGTCTTTTTGCATCTCGGCGGCCACGAACTGCATCTCTTCGAGGGATGGCGTGATCAGACCCGACAGCCCGACGATGTCAGCGCCTTCGACCTTGGCGCGCGCCAGGATCTCGTGGCAAGGCACCATCACGCCCATGTTGACCACTTCGAAGTTGTTGCACTGAAGCACCACGGTGACGATGTTCTTGCCGATGTCGTGCACATCGCCCTTGACCGTGGCGATCACGATCTTGCCCTTGGTCTTGACGTCCTCGCCGGCCGCCTCCTGTTGGCGCTTTTCTTCCTCGATGTAGGGGATCAGATGGGCGACGGCTTGCTTCATCACGCGCGCGCTCTTGACCACCTGCGGCAGGAACATCTTGCCCTGCCCGAACAGGTCGCCCACCACGTTCATGCCGTCCATGAGCGGGCCTTCGATCACATGCAGGGGCCGCCCACCTTCGGCGCGCAGCGCCTGCCACATTTGTTCGGTGTCTTCGGTGATGAACTCGTTGAGCCCGTGCACCAGGGCGTGGGCCAGACGCTCGCGCAGGGGCAGGCCGCGCCATTCGTTTTTCTTGCTGTCGTCCTTGGCCCCGCTTTTGGCCGATTCGGCAATTTCGATCAGGCGCTCGCCGGCCGACAGCGGCGGCTGCCCATCCCGGTAGGCCGGCTTTCGGTTGAGCACCACGTCTTCGACCCGCTCGCGCAGCACCGGCTCGATGTCGTCGTAGACGCCGATCATGCCGGCATTGACGATGCCCATGTCCATGCCGGCCGCGATCGCGTGATAGAGGAACACGGTGTGGATGGCCTCGCGCACGGGGTCGTTGCCGCGAAATGAAAAGCTGACGTTGGAGACGCCGCCGCTGACTTTGGCACCCGGCAGGTTCTGCTTGATCCAGCGGGTGGCCTCGATGAAGTCCACCGCGTAGTTGTCGTGCTCTTCGATGCCGGTGGCAATGGCGAAGATGTTGGGGTCGAAGATGATGTCTTCGGCGGCAAAGCCCACCTCGTCAACCAGCACCCGGTAGGCGCGCTCGCAGATCTCGATCTTGCGGGCATAGGTGTCGGCCTGGCCTTGCTCGTCGAAGGCCATCACCACCGCAGCGGCGCCGTAGCGCTTGATCAGCCGGGCCTGGCGCTTGAATTCATCCAAGCCCTCCTTCATGCTGATCGAGTTGACGATGCCCTTGCCCTGGATGCAGCGCAGGCCGGCCTCGATCACGCTCCATTTGGAGCTGTCGATCATGATGGGCACGCGGGCGATGTCGGGCTCGGAGGCGATCAGGTTCAAAAAGCGCACCATGGCCGCCTGGCTGTCGAGCATGGCCTCGTCCATGTTGATGTCGATGATCTGTGCGCCGCTTTCGACCTGCTGGCGCGCCACGGCCAGGGCCTGCTCGTAGTCGCCGTTGAGGATCAGGCGCGCAAAGGCTTTGGAGCCGGTGACGTTGGTGCGCTCGCCGATGTTGATGAACAAGCTGCCCTGGCCCACCGCAATCGGTTCGAGGCCGGACAGGCGCATGGGCGGCGGCGTGAGGGATGGGGTCTGGGACATGGCTCACCTTGGGGTCTAAAGGCGAGCGTCGTTGCCAGCGGCGCCCTGACGGGCCCCGTCCCCAAGCCTGGCCGGTCCTGCGGGACGGGCTGCAACGCTCCTTGGGAGAAGCCGCGATTTTAGCGGGTCAATCGGCGGCTCGAAGCCGGTACAGGCGCTGGGCGTTGCCACCGAGCACCGCTTCGCGCTGCTGCGGGCTCAGGGGCGCGAGCAGGTTCACACTCCAGTCGCGCCATTGGGCGTAGCTGCCGGCCAGTTCGAGCACGGGCCAGTCACTGCCCCAGATCAGGCGCTCGGCGCCCCAGATCTCGAGCAGGCTTTGCGCCCAGGGCCGCACGTGTTCACAAGGCTCGCCGGCCGGCGCCTCGGTCCACAGGCCCGAGAGCTTGCACATCAGCGGCGCGCTGCGGGTTTGCTGCGCCAGCGTCTGCAGGCCGCCCTGCCACTGTTGCATCGCCGGGCCTGCGGTGGGCGCTTGCATCCGGGGCTTGGCCCCATGGTCGATCACCAGGGGCAAGGTGGGATGGCGCTGCGCCAACTCGGCGATCACCGGCAGGTGCCGGGGCTCGATCAAGGCGTCGAAGACCAGGCCGTAGTCGGCCATGGCCGCCAGGCCCGCTTGCACGCGCTCTTGCAAGATCCAGTCGGTTTGGGCCAGATCTTGCAGCATGGGCCGCAGGCCCTTGAGCCGCGGGTGGGC
>JBILGP010000472.1:0-2600 GCA_044350985.1 Polaromonas sp.
CGGACTTGAACCGTGTACTGAGGTCCGATCGCCGGGCTGCAGCCTCAAAAGTACTGCCCCGCCACACCCCGCACGCACTCCATCACAAAGCGGCCCGCCGGGCTCAGCGCGCCCTGGCGGCGGCGCGTCATGCCCACGGGGCGTACCCACTGAACGCCGGTCACCGGGAGCGCGCGCAGTTGGCGGGCTTTTTCTTCCCAGTAGATCAGCTCGCGCGGAATAAAGGTCAGCGCATCGGACTGCAGCACCATGGACTTCATCAGCACGGTCGACGTGGTCTCAATCTGCGCGGCGGGTGGATTGATGCCGTGGCTGCGAAAAAAATCATCGAAGGCCTGGCGCTCAAGCTCGCGCTGGCGCGGCAGCACCCATTGCTGCTGGGCCAGCAACGCGGGTGCGATCTGCCGCATGCGGGCCAGCGGGTGATCGGCGCGGCTGACCACCACCGCACTTTCGGTGAACAGCGTTTCGTGCAGCAAGTCCGGGTCTTGCGAGCGGGTGGGCACAGAAGACAGCGCAAAGTCGATATCGCCGTGCTTGACCCAGGGCATGAGCGACTCATTGAGGCCGTAGAGCACGGTTACGCGCACTTCCGGGCGGCGCTGCTGCATGGCATTGAGGGCCAGCGGCAGCAAGCGCGTGGCCTCGGTCGGGCCGCAGCCGACGATCACATGGCCTTTTTGCGCGCCCTTGAGCGATTCGATCTCGCCGGCGGCATGGCGAAACTCGGCCTCCACCACCTGGCCGTGGTAGCGCAGCGCCTCGCCAAAGGGCGTGGCCACCACGCCAAAGCGGCCGCGCTCGATCAAGGGCACGCCCAGACTGCGCTCCAGCGCCTTGATCGCCTTTGACAGCGCCGGCTGCGACACCCCGAGTTCGGCCGCTGCCTCGGTCAGGCTGCCACAGCGCACCGCCGCCAGAAAAAACTGCACTTTCCGAAAATCCATAACCCATGGTAATAGAAAACGCCGCCCCGGTTGTTGCGTTCACCGGCCCGACTTTGTTACCTTCGGCAGCATCTAACGGCCACAGGAGAATCGCCATGCCCGCAGCCCTCGACCTGGATCACCTGGTCCAGCCCGACCGCGTCCACCGCACCGTCTACACCGACCAGGCCATCTTCGACCTGGAGATGGAGCACATCTTTGAATCGGCCTGGGTCTACTGCGGCCACGAGTCACAGGTCAAAGAGGTCGGCCAGTACCAGACGGTGCAAATCGGCCGCCAGCCCATGGTGATGGTGCGCGCCAAAGACCGGCAAATTCATGTGCTCTACAACCGCTGCCCGCACCGGGGCGTGCAGGTCTGCGGCAGCCACAGCGGCAACACCGGCAGCAGCTTTGTCTGCCCCTACCACGCCTGGAGCTTTCACCTCGATGGCAAGGTGCGCGCCATCCCTCTGATGAAGGGCTACGAGGGCACGCGCCTGAGCACCGACGATCCCGACTGCAACATGGCGCGCGCCGCGCGGGTCGAGAGCTACCGCGGCTTTGTGTTTGCCAGCCTGAGCCCCACCGGGCCGTCCCTGGTCGACTTCCTCGGCGATGCCAAGGTGGCGTTTGACGACATGTGCGACCGCTCGCCCGAAGGCGAAGTTGAGGTGGTGCCGGTGTGCCATCGGGTGGTGCAGCAGTCGAACTGGAAGTTCTTCATGGAAAACCAGCTCGATGCCCTGCACCCATCCGTGACCCACCAGTCCACCGGGGTGTCGGCTCGGCGCGTGGAAAAGCAGCTCAAAGAAAAAGAGGGCAGCGCGCCTTTGCACTTTCACTACCTGTCGACCTTTGCCTCGAGCTTTGACCAGTGGGACTCGGTGCAGACGGTCAACTTTCCCAACGGCCACGGCATCCTCAAGGCCTATATGGGCCTGCGCCCCACCGATCCGGACACACAGGAATACGAGGCGCTGATGCGCAAGGCCTACGGGGCCGACAAGACCGAGGAATACCTCTCGCGCAGCATCCACCATGTGCTGATCTATCCCTACCTGTCGGTGCAGTCGCCGCTGCAGCAGCTGCGCTGCCTGCGCCCGCTCGGGCCGGACAAGACGCTCTCGGAGATCTGGCACTTCAGGCTCAAGGGCGCGCCCGAGGCCATCTACCGCCGATCGATGTGGTACTTCAACTTGGTCAACTCACCGGCAACCATGATCAATGCCGACGACCTTGAAAACTGGACCCGCGGCCAAAACGGTCTGCAGTCCAAAGGCAATGACTGGGTGAGCTTTCACCGCAACATGGGCGGCGACACCGAAAAAGACGGCGTGCTGTATTCAAACAACGGCACCTCCGAAGTGGTGATGCGCAACCAGTTCAAGGCCTGGCGCAACTACATGAGCCGCGCCCAAACCCCCGCCACGGCCTAACAAGGAGCGCGCCATGTCACAACCTGAAGTCAAACAAGCCCTGGGCAGCGGTGTCGTCATTGAAGCGGTGCAGTCGCTCACCGGCGCCGAATCGATCGCACCCGACCACATGGGCCGCAGCCGCCACAGCGCGGTTGGCTACGTGCCCAACAGCGTCGACATCGACGCGGGTCTGCTGCGCCAGGTCGAGCTGCTGCTCACGCGCCAGGCTGTCTTGCTCGACGCACGGCGCTGG
>JBILGP010000471.1:0-2600 GCA_044350985.1 Polaromonas sp.
GGCCGAGCCCGTGGCCAACACGCCCGAGCAGTTTGGCGCCTTCATGAGGCAGGAGCTGGCCAAGTACGAAAGCGTGGTCAAGGCCTCGGGCGCCAAGGTGGACTGAGGCGACTCTGCGAGCCGCCTAAAGGCACACGCGCTCAGAGGTCCTTGACGAACAAGGTCACCAGCGGCTCGTCGCCCACCTGCCGGCTCCAGTGTCCGTGCACCGTGGGGTCGAAGGTTGCACCGGCCGGCAGCACGTCGGCCGAATGGAAATGATCGCCCGGCTTGAACACGCGGCTGATGCCGCCTTGCAAGCCGATCTCCATTTGGCCGCTGAGGATGAACACCCACTGCGGCGTTACGGTGCAGTGAAACTGGCTGCGAAAACCCACCGGGCTGTGGCGCAGCTGAAAGCCGGCCGAGGGCATCACGCTGGACAGGCGCGAGGCGGGCGTGCCCTCGGGCAGGTCGATCACCCTCTCGCCAAAGCGGGCGCGGCCGTCGGTGTCGGTGTAGAGCAGGATTTGGGTGAATTGGGCCATGGCTGGAACCGGGGTGTTGCGTTGCCCAGATTGTGGTGCATAGACCACTGAGCGGTGAAACGGCCTGGCTTGCGATTCCTCGGCGCACGATGCGGTTTATCGGCCGACTTCACAATCGTGCCATGTCCTCCAAGCTGTTTTCCCCGCCCCGTCGCCTGGCTCTGGCCGCGCTCGTGCTGACCACGCCCCTGGCCCAAGCCAGCTCCGTACAAGCCACCCCCGTGCAGTCCGTCCCGATGCAAGCGATCAGCACCTTCGAGATCGACCGCACCGAGGTGACGATCGGCCAGTTTCGCCAGTACGTGCAAGCCACCGGCGTGCTCACCCAGGCCGAGCGAGCCGGCGGCGGCAGCACGTTCGAGGCCGGCTGGGAGCTGCGGCGCGGCTGGCTCTGGCACTCGCCCTACGGCAAGCCGGGCGCCGACAACGAGCCCGTCGCCCATGTGACCCACGCCGAAGCCCAGGCGTTTTGCCGCTGGGCCGGCAAGCGCCTGCCCACCGATGCCGAATGGGGCGAGGCCGCCTACACCGAGCGGCGCACATCGCCACCGGCCGGCTTTGTGCGGGGCAAGACCTACCCCTACCCCACGGGCGACAGCCCCAGGGGCGCCAACTGCCTGGGCGACTGCGGCACCGTGGCGACCGTGAGCCACGCCGTAACCTCGCGCGGGCGGGGTCACGCGCTGGCCGGCAGCACCGCCGCCGGCGTCAACGGCCTGTTCGAGATGGGCGCCAACCTGTGGGAATGGGTCGACAGCGGCCCGGGCAGCGAGCAACGCACCCGAGGCGGCTCCTGGTGGTACGGCGCCGGCCCCATGCAAGACCAGCATGTGCAAGGCAAGCCGGTCGGCACGGCCGTGATTTACATCGGCTTTCGCTGCGCGCGCGATCTCAAGCGCTGAAGCTTGTCTGACCCCCGACAATTGCAAGGGCAGCGCGCGATGAGCGCTGCGGCTGCCAATGCGTCGCTGAACCTGCGCTGTCCAGCCCATCAGTTGGCGGTGGCTTGGCCCCAATAGTGAAACGAAAAAACCCGCGGGCCAGGGATGTAGCGCGACTGCACCTGCGGGCTGAAGCCCGCCTCCTCCAAGAGTGCGGGAATGTCGCGGTTCAAGTGACAGCCGCCTGCGATCTTCGTCCACAAGGGCTACAAGCGGGTTTGCCACCGCAGCACGCCCTCATCGGGCGCGCGGCCATGCTCCGAAAACAGCAGCCTGCCTCCGGGCACCAGGGCCCGGCGAAGCTCCCTGAGGGCAGCCAGCGGGTCGGGGATGGAGCACAAGGTGTAGGTGCTGACCACGGTGTCAAAGCTGGCGTCGGCCACCGGGAGCTTTTCTGCTGAAACACCCACCAGCTCGACCGGCAGGCCGGCGGCCAGGCTGCGCTTGAGCGCGAGCTGGTGCATCTGCAGCGCCGGGTCCACCCCCACGATCGATTGGACGCGGCGCGGGTCGTAGAAGGGCAGATTCAAGCCCGTGCCCATGCCGATTTCCAGCACCCGCCCGCTGGCCAGCGGGATCACAGCCTGTCTTTGCCTGCGGATTGGGCCGATGCTGCAGGCCGCATCCAGCACATAAGGCAAGACGACTCGCTCGTACCACGATTCAGACATGGACCTGGCCAGTGCCTTGAGCCCGAGAAGTCATCAACGCAAGAGTCAACGCGAGCGTCAGCGCGAGAGCCAGCGATGGGCCAGCTCGACCCAGTACGTGGCGCCCAAGGGAATGAGGTCGTCGTTGAAGTCGTAACTGGGGTTGTGCAAGGTGCAGGGACCGCCGCCATGCCCGATTTCACGGTGCATGCCGTCGCCATTGCCGATGAAGCAGTAGGCACCGGGCCGCGCCTGCAGCATGTAGGCAAAGTCTTCGGCGCCCATGGTCGGCTCCTGGGCCACCACCTGATCGGGCCCAACGATCGACTGCATGACGGCACGCGCAAAGTCAGCCTCGGCGCTGGTGTTGACGGTGGGCGGGTAGTTGCGCACAAATTCAAATTCGCACTGCGCGCCAAAGGCCGCGGCCGTGTGCTGGCTGATCTCGCGCATGCGCTGCTCGACCAGATCGAGCACCGGGG
>JBILGP010000473.1:0-2597 GCA_044350985.1 Polaromonas sp.
TCAGCTGTTTTGCAGCCATTCAACGGCAGCTTAAGGTGCTTGTTCATGTTGATGTGGTCCCATTCAATATCGACTTTGGAGCAGGTCCCGTGAAGCCATCGATTGCCCTTGAAACTCAGCGCGCGACGATTCGCAGCGTGGTGCGGCGGCGCCGGGCCAGCAAAGCCCGAGTTTTCGGCTCGGTGCTTCATGGCGACGACCAAAAAGTCAGCGATCTGGACATCTTGATGGACCCGGCCCCCGGGACGACCATGTTTGACATGGGTGCGATCCGGCATGAACTGTTGCAACTGCTGCGTGTGCATGTGGATGTGCTGGCCCCAAATGCTTTGCCTGATTCTTTCCGTGCCAAGCTCATTGCGGAGGCTCGTCCGGTATGACAACTGTTGACGGTGTCGGCGTAGTTTGTGCGGGTGCTCAAGCCCGATGGGCGGGTGCTGATCACTTGCCCTGATTTGCAGTCGGTCTGCGCACGCGTGGCCCAGGGTGAGCTGGCCTCGCCTTTGTACGTGTCAGACGCCGGCCCGATCTCGGCGCTGGACATGATGTACGGCCACCGCGGCGCCATGGCTGCAGGCAATTTGTTCATGGCGCACCGCTGCGGCTTTACCCTGCAGGTGCTGGCCGACACCCTGCAAGCCTGCGGCTTTCCCCGCACCGCTGGCATCGCCCGCCCCGCAGCGTTTGATTTGGGGGTGGTGGCCAGCAAAGCGGCGTTGAGTGATGTGGAGATACGGGCGCTTGCGGTGTTGCATTTGCCCAGGCGGGGGTGAGGCATTGCAAGGTTTCCGTGGCTTCTTTTTGTGTTGATTGAGATACAATGCATCTCAATTGAACAGGAGGCCATGATGGCAGCAACGACAACCATGGTTCATGTCCGCGTGGACGAACAAATCAAAGCGCAGGCCACTGAAACTTTGGCCGCCATGGGTTTGACAGTTTCTGATGCGGTTCGCGTGTTTTTGACGCGCGTCGTGACGGATCAAGCCTTCCCTTTCGAGCTCAAGGCCCCCAACGCGCAAAGCATCAAAGCAATGGCCGAAGCGCAAGACATCATTGCCAGCCGTAAGGCGCGTTTTGAATCAGCGGATGCGTTGATCAATGACCTCGAAAAAAACAGCAGCAAGTAAGCGCGCTGGCCTTCCCCGTTCGAGCGATTACACCAAGACTTTTCTAAAAGACTGGCAACGCTTATCGCACTCAGGTCGGTATGACATGCACCGCCTGAAAGAGGCGATGGTATTGCTTGTATCCAATGAAGGTCCGCTGCCGACAGAGTGGTTGGACCATGCGCTAACGGGCGATTGGATGGGGCACCGAGAGTGCCACATTGGGGGAGATTTTTTGCTGATCTACAAACTCGAAGAAGAAACTCGCCATGGACTTGTGGTGTTTGTTCGCAGTGGTACGCATTCGGAGCTTTTTCGCTGACACCTCATTGGCTCAGCCGCCTTTGCAGCCGTGAAACGACGGCTCAATGTGAATTCTCAGGAGCGCGTTGTGATGGCCCGATGCACGAAGGCTTTGCCCAGACCAAAGGCCCGCCTCATGGACATCCGAACAATTCACATCGGGGGAGGGCAATCCCAGCCTGGCGACCATTCTCAAGGTGACGGCCGCGCTGGGCATCCAACTTCACGCGCAGCCCTTGCAAGCCAGATCTGCCCCATGATGGCGGCAGAAATTAAAAGCGGCCCCCGCAGGGGCCGCGTCAGCTCAGCCTGCGTGCAGGCTCAGTGCGCCAGGGCGCTTTCCCGTACTTCTTCTTGGGCCACTGCGGGCAGCCGCATCAGGTGGTCAAACGCGCCCAGCGCGGCCTTGGCGCCGTCGCCGGCGGCAATCACGATTTGCTTGAAGGGCACGGTGGTGCAGTCGCCGGCGGCAAACACGCCGCTCAAGCTGGTCTGACCCCGGGCATCGACCTCGACCTCGCCGTAGCGGCTCAGTGCGAGCGTGCCTTTGAGCCATTCGGTGTTGGGCACCAGGCCAATTTGCACGAACACGCCTTCGAGGGCCACGGTTTCGTCTTGGCCGCTGGCGCGGTCGCGCAGCACCAGGCCATTGACTTTGCCCGCCGCGCCGGTGATTTCGGTGGTTTGTGTGTTCAGGCGAATGCTCACATTGGGCAGACTTTTGAGCTTGGCCACCAGCACCGCGTCGGCCTTGAGCTGCTCGGTAAATTCCACCAGAGTGACGTGCTCCACGATGCCGGCCAGGTCAATGGCCGCTTCCACACCGGAGTTGCCGCCACCGATCACCGCCACGCGTTTGCCCTTGAACAGCGGCCCGTCGCAATGCGGGCAATAGGCCACGCCCTTGTTCTTGTATTCGGCCTCGCCAGGCACGTTGATGTTGCGCCAGCGCGCGCCGGTGGAGATGACGATGCTGCGCGCCTTGAGCGTTGCGCCGCTGTCCATGCGCACCCGCACCAGGCCGCCCGGCTCGCTGGCGGGGATGAGCTCCACTGCGCGCTGCTGCGTCAGCGTTTGCACGCCGTAGTGCTTGACATGCGCCTCGAGCGCGGCCGAAAGCTTGGGGCCGTCGGTCTCGAGGGCCGAGGGGTAGTTCTCGATGGCCAGGGTGTCGTTGAGCTGTCC
>JBILGP010000474.1:0-2592 GCA_044350985.1 Polaromonas sp.
GTGCGTGGAGGTGCGCGATCCGCAGCGGGCCCATGGACCGTCTGCCGGGCAGGCACCGGGCCAGACCTCGCAGAAAACCGTGGGCGCCCTGTACGTCTTCATGCCGCCACTGGCGCGCCTGGAGGACTATTTGGCGCTGCTGTCGGCCGTCGAGGCCACCGCCAGCAGCCTGGGCGTCAAGATCGTGCTCGAAGGCTATCCGCCACCGCGCGACGAGCGGCTCAAGCTCTTGCAAGTCACGCCCGACCCGGGAGTCATTGAAGTCAACATCCACCCGGCCCACAACTGGAGCGAGCTGGTCGAGCACACCGAGTTCCTCTACGAAGCGGCGCACCACAGCCGCCTGAGCGCCGAAAAATTCATGACCGACGGCCGCCACACCGGCACCGGCGGGGGCAACCACTTTGTCATGGGCGCCGCGCGGCCACAAGACAGCCCGTTTCTGCGCAAGCCCCCAATGCTCGGCAGCCTGATTGCCTACTGGCACAACCATCCGAGCTTGAGTTATCTCTTTTCGGGCCTGTTCATCGGCCCGACCAGCCAGGCCCCACGCGTCGACGAAGCGCGCAACGACCAGGTCTACGAGCTCGAGATCGCGCTGGCGCAGTTGCAGGCGCAGACCGGGCGCCGCGCGGCGGGCTCGTCGGACCCATCCCACAGCGCGGCGACGCCGCCCTGGCTGGTCGATCGCACCTTGCGCAACATCCTGGTCGATGTGACCGGCAACACCCACCGCAGCGAGTTTTGCATCGACAAGCTCTACTCGCCCGATTCGGCCAGCGGCCGGCTCGGTTTGCTCGAGTTGCGCGCCTTCGAGATGCCGCCGCACGCGCGCATGAGCATCGTGCAGCAGTTGCTGCTGCGCGCCCTGGTCTCACGCTTTTGGCAGCGCCCCGGCCATGCCAAGCTCACGCGCTGGGGCACGGCCTTGCACGACCGCTTCCTGCTGCCGACCTTTGTACGACTCGATTTTGAAGACGTGCTGCACGACCTCGAGGCCTTCGGCTACCGGCTGCCCATGGACTGGTTCGAGCCGCACTTTGAGTTTCGCTTCCCCCTGATCGGGCAGATCGAGCAGCGCGGCATCACCTTGAGCCTGCGCAGCGCGCTCGAACCCTGGCATGTGATGGGCGAGGAAGGCTCGGCCGGCGGCACGGTGCGCTATGTCGACTCCTCGCTCGAGCGCATCGAAGTCAGCGTGCAGGGCTTTAACCGCGAGCGCTATGCGGTGCTGGTCAACGGCCAGCGCCTGCCTCTGCACGCCACCGGCACGGCCGGTCAGTTTGTGGCCGGCGTGCGCTTTAAGGCCTGGAACCCGGCCTCGGCCCTGCACCCCTCGATCGGCGTGCACGCGCCCTTGACCTTTGACATCGTCGACAGCTGGAACGGTCGCAGCATCGGCGCCTGTCAATACCATGTAGCTCATCCGGGCGGACGCAACTACGACACCCTGCCGGTCAATGGCTTTGAGGCCGAAAGCCGCCGCCTGATGCGCTTTTTTCAGATGGGCCACACCCCCGGCCGCCTGGAGGTGCCGCCCCTTCAAGCCAACCAGGAGTTCCCCTTCACGCTCGATATGCGGCACGCCCGCACGCCCAGCGCCTGACCGCGGCTGCGGCCCCGCCGGCGGGGCCCGGGCGTGCAAGGGCATACTGTCTCACCGTGGACCAGAGCAACCCCCTCCCCCAGACCCGCGCCCATGCGCTGGCCGCAGACGCGTCGGCCCTGCCGGGCCACTATGACGAGCTGCGCGCACGCTGCGCGCCAACGGCGGCGCCAGCGCAAGGCCCCTGGCTCGACTTCCTTGACGCGCTGGGCGCGACCGGCGCGGCCGAGCTGGACCAGCGCCAGCAATCGCTCGAGCGGCTCATACGCGACAACGGCGTGACCTACAACGTCTACGCCGATGCCGACGGGCCGCAGCGCCCCTGGGCGCTGGACCTGCTGCCCATGCTGATCGGTCCAGAGGACTGGGCGGCGCTCGAGTCGGGCGTGCGCCAGCGGGTGCAACTGCTCGAAGCCATCATGGCCGATGTGTACGCCTCGCAGCAACTCATCGCGCAGGGCCTGCTGCCGCAGGAGCTGGTGCACGGCCATCCCGGCTACCTGCGCTCCATGCAGGGCACCACGCCGGTGGGCCAAACGCACCTGCGCATCGCCGCCTTTGATCTGGCACGCAGCCCGCAAGGCCAGTGGTGGGTGGTCTCGCAGCGCACGCAGGCACCGTCGGGGCTGGGCTATTTGCTGGAAAACCGCAACTGCATCTCGCTGCAGTTTCCGCAGCCCTTCGAAGCGCTGCGGGTGCGCAGCCTGGCCGCGTCCTACAAGGCCTTGATTGACGCCATGGCCAGCGCCTGCCCCGACCTCGATGGCGGGCCCAAGCGCATCGTGCTGCTCACGCCGGGGCCCTACAACGAGACCTATTTTGAGCACGCCTACCTGGCGCGCCACCTGGGCCTGAGTCTGGTTGAAGGCAGCGATCTGACGGTGCGCAACGAGCGCTTGTATCTCAAGACCATCGCCGGGCTCGAGCCGGTGCACGGCGTGCTCAAGCGGCTCGATGACGAATTTCTCGATCCGCTGGAATTGCGC
>JBILGP010000475.1:0-2590 GCA_044350985.1 Polaromonas sp.
TAAAAACTCTCGAGCAGCGGCAACTCCTCGACACAAGGCGGGCACCAGGTGGCCCAGAAATTAACCAGCAGGGGCTGGCCGAGCAGACTGCGCATCGCCAGCGGCTCCCCGTTGGGGGTATCGAGCGTGGCACCCCAAAACGCAGGATCGGCACCGGCGGCGGGGGGAAGCAGTCGGTAGCTCCACCAGGCATAGCCTGCGCCAGCGGCGGCGGCCACAGCGGCAGCGCCCGCATACAAGGCGGTGCGCCGCTTCATGCTGCGGCCTCCAGCAGGCGCTCAAGCGCTGCCAGGTCGCCGCGGGGCGGGCGCCCGCGCGCATCGGCGCGCAGCGCACCGCGCAACTCGTCGCGGTCATGAATCATCAGGTGCACACCCACCTCCTCCTGTAAGGGCCGGCACACACTGCGCAGGCTCAAGGCGTCGACTGTCACGCCGTTGAAGCCCGACACGGTGCGCACCTCATAGTCGATATTGTGGTCAATAAGCGCAATTTCCGCCGATTTGGAGTCATCGCAGAACAACTGTATGTAAATGTCAGATAAGCGGGTGGCCGTTCCATGCCAGACCGCGCCGCTGAGATGGGGGCGAAACTCGGCCAGACGGCGCATCCACTGGGCCGCCAGTTCGCGCAGGGCCCGCAGCTCGGCCGGTTGGGTGTCGGCGCAATACAGGGCGATGTACTCGCGCACCGCCTCTTCCACCAGGTCGTTGTCAGGCAGGGCGGTGCGGACGGGCAGGCCCAGTTGCTTGACCGCGCGGCGCTTGGCCGCACCCCACTCCAGCCCTTCGTCGACGGCCATCGCGGCCGCTGCCTGGGCGATCCGGGCTTGCAGGGATGCACTCTCGCCAATGGTGTTCATTGCTTCATTGTGCCTGCCCTGTGCTCCGCTCAACGCCGGGCCGAGCGTCGACCCCACGCCTCCGCGAGGCTTGCAACACTGACGGCGCCAAGATGAGCGAACTGGCCAAGGCCAGTCGATGACCGCTGCCTTCTACAATTTGCCCATGCATCTTCACATCCTCGGGATCTGCGGCACCTTCATGGGCGGTCTGGCCGCTCTGGCTCGCGAAGCGGGCCACCGCGTCACCGGCTGCGATGCGGGCGTCTACCCGCCCATGAGCGACCAACTGCGTGCCCTGGGCATCGACCTGATCGAAGGCTATGCGGCCGAGCAGTTGGAGCAGGAGGGCTTTGCGCCCGATGTCTTCGTGATCGGCAACGTCGTCTCGCGCGCGCGACTGGCCGATGGCCGGCCCAAGTTCCCGCTGATGGAAGCGATTTTGGAGCAGGGCCTGCCCTACACCAGTGGCCCGCAGTGGCTGGCCGAACATGTGCTGCAGGGCCGCCATGTGCTGGCCGTGGCCGGCACGCACGGCAAGACCACCACCACGTCGATGCTGGCCTGGATTTTGGAGAGCGCCGGCCTGCAACCGGGCTTTTTGGTCGGCGGGGTGCCGCTGAACTTCGGCGTTTCGGCCCGGCTTGGTCGCGGTCGGCACTTCGTGATCGAGGCCGACGAATACGACACCGCGTTTTTCGACAAGCGCAGCAAATTCGTGCACTACCGCCCGCGCACGGCGGTCCTGAACAATCTTGAGTTCGATCATGCTGACATCTTCCCGGATCTAGCGGCCATCGAACGGCAATTTCACCATTTGGTGCGCACCGTCCCGGGCAGCGGCCGCCTGGTGGTCAACGCCGGCCAGGACAGTCTGCAGCGGGTGCTCGATCAAGGCTGCTGGAGCGACTGCGTGCGCTTTGGGCCACCAGCGGCCGGTTGCACCTCGCACTTTGAGGCACGCGGCGAGCCGCAGGACTTCGAGGTGATCCATGGCGGCCAGGTGGCCGCACGGGTGCAGTGGCGCATCGGCGGCGTGCACAACCAACACAATGCGCTGGCGGCCATTGCAGCGGCCGATCACGTGGGGGTGAGCCCGGCCGCATCGGCACAGGCGCTCGCGGGCTTTGAAAACGTCAAGCGACGCATGGAAGTGCGCGGCTCGGCCGGCGGCGTGACGGTCTATGACGACTTCGCCCATCACCCCACCGCCATCCGCACCACAGTGGACGGCTTGCGCCGGCAAGTGGGCTCGGCGCGCATCCTGGCCGTCTTCGAGCCGCGCAGCAACACCATGAAGCTCGGGGCCATGAAGTCGCAACTGCCCTGGAGCCTGGAGCAGGCCGATCTGGCCTTTTGCCACAGCGCCGGGCTGGACTGGGATGCAGCCGCTGCGCTGGCCCCCATGGGCCCCAGGGCCGCAGTGGCCGGTCGGCTCGAGGAGCTGCTCGAGCAAGTGGTGGGTGCGGCCCAGCCGGGCGACCACATCCTGTGCATGAGCAACGGCGGCTTTGGCGGGGTGCACAGCAAGCTGCTCGAGGCCCTGGCGCGTCGGTCGGGCTGAGCGCAGGCTCGGCCGCTGCCCCGGCTGCGACCTCAGGGCCGCGCGCGCCGCGCCGCCACCGCCTGCGACAGCAATTGCAGCGTGCGCTGCGAGTCCTCCCAGCCCAGACAGGCGTCGGTGATGCTCTGGCCGTAGGCCAGCGCCGAGACGCTGTCTTTGCCCGGCGAGAACTTCTGCGCGCCTGC
>JBILGP010000476.1:0-2580 GCA_044350985.1 Polaromonas sp.
GACCCGGCTGTGGCGCCAAACGCGGCCTTGAGCGCGTCCAGGTTGCCCGTCTTGGCTGCAGCCGCGAGCTTGGCAGTCTCGGCCATGGTCTTTTCACCGGCCTCGCGGAACTTGGCCTGTTCGGTCCAGATCTCAGCCTTGGCCTTGGTCGGCGCGCCCTTGTCGGTGCCCGGTCCAAAGCCAGCCCAGGGTAGCTTGGCCATCGCGGCAACGATCTCGGCATTCTCGGCGGCCACCTTTGCATCGAAGGGCGTGCGGCCATTGGCCATTGCCCCGACGCGCGCAAAATGCTGGCCCATAATGAACAAGGAGCTTTGCCGGTAGCGGATCGAATCCTCCGGCTTGGCAAACTGGGCCGATGCTGGAACACTGACCGCGAGCAGCGCGCAAGCCGAGGCGAGATGGACGAAGGATTTCATGTGAGCTTCCTTGCAAGATGGGGAGGCGAAAACCCGCAAAACTGCGGGAGAGTGCAGAATCAGTCTAACGCCTCACTAATACTCCAGCGTGGCACTCACCCAAAATTCTGTACAAAGCCGAGCTTAGGCAACCATTTTTCAACATGCCTCGGCCCCTCGAGACGGAACATCCTGTGAACCTCTACGCCAGCCATCTGCACCGCACCCGAATCTGGGATCTGCCCACCCGGCTGTTTCATTGGGCGCTGGTGGTCAGCGTGGTGGGGCTGGTGGTCAGCGGCAACATCGGCGGCTCGGCCATGGTCTGGCATTTTCGCTTTGGTCAGGCCGTGCTCGCCCTGCTGATGTTTCGGCTGCTGTGGGGCTTGATCGGCGGACACTGGTCGCGCTTTTCCAGTTTCATCGTGCATCCATTGGCCGTGCTGGGCGAATTGCGCGGGCGCGGCCGGCCCGAGTGGCACACGGGCCACAGTGCGCTCGGCTCGCTGTCGGTTATCGCCTTCGTCCTGGTGCTGCTCGCTCAAGTGGCCAGCGGCTTGATCAGCGACGACGCCATTGCCTTTGCGGGTCCGCTGACGCACCTGGTGTCGAGCACAACCGTCAGCCAGGCGAGCGACTATCACAAAGAAGTGGGCAAGCTGCTGCTCATCGGCCTGGTGCTGCTCCACCTGCTGGCCATCATCTGGCACACCTTCAAGGGCCGCGCCATCGTCGGCGCCATGATCCACGGCGACAAGCCCCTGGAACAGGTCGTGCCGGCCTCGCGCGACGGCTGGCGACAGCGCCTGCTGGCCCTTGCTGTGATGGCCTCGTGCCTGGCCGCCAGCGCCTGGGTGTTTTCGCTGGCACCGGCGTTCTGACGCGCTATGGCGCGACCCACACAGCAGCAAGCAAACGGACGCCACATGAAGCAGCCCCCCGTCGAATTCATCGCGCCCTGCGACCGCGCCCACTGGGACGCGGTGCGCGACATCTTTCAGGAATACGCCGACAGCCTGAGCGTCGACCTGGACTTTCAAGGCTTTGATGCCGAACTGGCCAGCCTGCCTGGCGAGTACGCCCCGCCACGCGGCGCGCTGCTGCTGGCCTGGGTGGACGGGCAGGTGGCCGGCTGCTGCGCGCTGCGCCCACTCGACACGGCCGACTACCCCAATGCCGCAGAAATGAAGCGGCTGTATGTGCGCAAGGCCTTTCGCCGTTTCGGCCTAGGCCGGCAACTGGCCGAGGCCATGCTCGACGCCGCCCGCGTCAGTGGCTATCACAGCGTGCTGCTCGACACCCTTGACGACATGGAAGCGGCAAGGCAGCTCTACGCTGAACTGGGCTTTGAGGAAGTGGCCCCCTACTATCACAACCCCCTACCGGGCGCGCACTACCTCAAGGTCGACCTTTGATTTTGAGGTGGGAGTTTTCGGTGGTGAAAAAGCCGCCCCTCGGGCGGCTTGACTCAGTCGGGCCAAAAGCTCAGGCTTAAGACTTGGCTTGAGCCAGCATGGTGGCCGCATCGCTGACCTCGAACTTGCCCGGGCCTTCGACGTTCAGAGCCGCAACCTTGCCGTCCTTGACGAGCATGGAGTAGCGGTTGCTGCGCACACCCATGCCGCGCGCGGTCAGATCGAGCGTGAGGCCAACGGCCTTGGAGAAATCGGCGCTGCCGTCGCCGAGCATGCGCACCTTGCCCGCAGTTTTCTGATCGCGCGCCCAGGCGCCCATGACGAAAGCGTCGTTCACGCTGACGCACCAAATCTCATCAACACCGGCAGCCTTGAGCTCGCTGAACTTCTCGACATAACCGGGCACATGCTTGGCCGAGCAGGTGGGGGTGAACGCACCGGGCAGGGCGAACACGGCGATGGTTTTGCCCGCGGCGGCCTTGGCAACGTCGACCGCGTTGGGGCCGATGGTGCAACCATTGCCTTCGACTTCCGAATATTCCATCAAGGTAGCGGCCGGCAGGCTGTCTCCGACTTTGATCATGTGAGCTCCAAAAAAAATGAGGGGAGGGACGAAATTTCAGATGCGCATTGTGAGCGGTTTTCGCAAACACTGCAGAGCGAGCGGGCACTCGCGGCGCATCGATGGCCGCCAAACCCAGCCGCCCGAGCGGCCACAGTCAGCGACGACCCGTGCGCTTGGCCAGGGCTACCAGCAAAATCGCACG
>JBILGP010000477.1:0-2576 GCA_044350985.1 Polaromonas sp.
TTCGGCGAGCTTGCGGTCGAGATGCGGCGTGACGGCCTCGTCCAGTGATGCCGCAGCGGCCACGCAGCCGTGCAGCAGGGCGTCGAAGTGGGCTGCATCGGCCTTGTGAAAGCCGATCAGCTCGCGCGTGAACACGTCAATCTCGCTGGCCGCGTTACCGCCGACCAGGTGCTGGTAGAGAGCCTGCAGCGCAAACTCGCGCGCCCGGGTGCGCGCCGATTTGTCGGATGCCTTGCGCACACCCGTGCTGCGCCCGATCGATGGTGCTTTGCTGTCGCCGGGGTTCATGAGGTCTTGAGGCTTTGCAGCAAACGCGCCATCTCGACGGCCACCTGCGCGGCATCGCGGCCTTTTTCGTCTTGCCGCGCCTGTGCCTGCGCCAGATCTTCGGTCGTCAAAATCGCGTTGGCGATCGGCACCCTGTGGTCCAGGGCGACGCGGGTGACGCCGGCGCCGCTCTCGTTGGCCACCAGTTCGAAGTGGTAGGTCTCGCCACGGATGATGCAGCCCAGCGCGATCAGCGCATCAAAGCGCTGCTGCGCCGCCAGCGCTTGCAGGGCGCTGGCCACCTCGAGCGCGCCGGGAACCTGGATGTGGGTGATCTGCTCGACCCCCAGCGCCCCGAGCTCGCTCTTGCACGCGGCGGCCAGTGCATCGGTGATGTCGGCGTTAAAGCGCGCCTGCACCAGGCCGATGCGCAGGCCCTGCCCCTGCAATAGCGCCGACCCCTGACCCTTGTCTGCTCCTTGCATGCGGTGTCCTTTAGTTCTTGAGGCTGTCTTTGCTCAGATAGCCGGTGATTTCGAGGCCATAGCCGGCCATGCTGGGCATGCGGCGCGGGTTGCCCATCAGCCGCATCTTGCGCACCCCGGTTTGCAGCAGGATTTGCGTGCCGATGCCATAGGAGCGCAGGTCCATCCGGCCGCGGCTGGGCGCATGGCTGGGCGTGGCGCGTCCCTCGAACTGCGCCATCAATTGCTCGGGGCCTTCGCCGCAGTTGAGCAAGACGGCCACGCCGCGGCCCTCTTGTGCGATAAAGCGAAGGCTCTCGTCCAGGCTCCATGAGTGCATGGTGCGCCCCGTCTCGAGTGCGTCAAACAGCGACAGCGGCTCGTGCACGCGAGCGGCCACCGCTTCGTCTGCAGACCAGCTGCCCATGACCAGCGCCAGGTGCATGTGGCCGCCGGGTTTGTCGCGCCAGGCATGGGCAGTGAACTGGCCCCAGTGGGTGTTCATCGGCCGGCTGCCGATGCGCTCGATCAGCGATTCGTGGCGGCTGCGGTGCTCGATCAGGTCGGCGATGGTGCCGATCTTCAGACCGTGCTCGGCCGCAAAGATCAGCAGGTCAGGCAGACGGGCCATGGTGCCGTCGTCTTTCATGATCTCGCAGATCACCGCTGCTGGCGAGCAGCCGGCCATGGCGGCCAGGTCGCAGCCCGCTTCGGTGTGGCCCGCTCGCATCAGCACGCCGCCGTCGACCGCCTGCAGCGGAAAGATGTGGCCCGGTTGCACCAAATCGCTGGGCTGCGCCTGCCGCGCCACCGCTGCCTGTACCGTGCGTGCGCGGTCGGCCGCCGAGATGCCGGTGCTCACCCCCTGGGCCGCCTCAATCGAGACGGTGAAGGCGGTGGCGTGCTTGGTGCCGTTGCGGCTGACCATGGGCGGCAGTTGCAGCCGCTCACAGCGCTCGCGCGTGAGCGTCAGGCAGATCAGGCCGCGGCCGAAGCGGGCCATGAAGTTGATGGCCTCGGGCGTGACATGGTCGGCCGCCAGCACCAGGTCACCCTCGTTTTCGCGGTCCTCTTCATCAATCAGGATGACCATGCGGCCGGCGGCCATCTCCGCCACGATGTCCTTGACGGGCGAGATGCTGACAGCAGGTGCGGCGGCGGGTGCATTCATACACTGGGCTTTCGGTGGTCGGCCAGCATGCGCTCGACATAGCGCGCGATCAGGTCGATTTCAAGGTTGACGCGTGAGCCTGCGGCAAGGCTGCCCAGGGCGGTGTTGGAGACGGTGTGCGGAATCAGGTTGATGCTGATCTCGCAGCGGTCATCGGGCAGGTCGTGGACCCGGTTGACCGTCAGGCTCACGCCGTTGACCGTGATCGAGCCCTTGTAGGCCAGGTACTTGGCCAAGCCGGCCGGCGCTGCAATGCGCAGCTCCCAGCTCTCGCCGACCTGCGCAAAGTGGCTGACCTGGCCGATGCCATCGACGTGGCCGGAGACGATGTGCCCGCCCAGCCGGTCGTTGGCGCGCAGGGCTTTTTCCAGATTGACCGGGCCGCTGTGGTCCAGGCCGCAGGTTTTGTCCAGCGATTCGGCCGAGACATCCACGCTGAAGCGGTTGTCGGCCGGATCGAGCGTGGTGGCCGTCATGCACGCGCCGTTGAGGGCGATGCTGTCGCCGGGCGCGACATCATCGAGGTAGGAGGGGGGCGTTTGGATGGTCAGGCGCTTGCCATGGGCCAAAGAACTGCCGAGGGGATGGACAGCGACGATGCGCCCCACGCCGGTGATGATGCCGGTGAACATCGCGCTATTTTCGCAGGGTTTTGCCGGCGCGGCTTGGCGCGG
>JBILGP010000478.1:0-2572 GCA_044350985.1 Polaromonas sp.
CGCTGCTTGCCTTTAACGGCGATGTCTACGAGGGACTTGACGCCAAGACACTCAAGCCCGCCCAGCTCGATTGGGCGCAGGAGCATCTTTGCATCCTCAGCGGCCTTTACGGGGTGCTCAGGCCCCTGGACTGGATGCAGCCCTATCGGCTTGAGATGGGAACAGCCCTGCCCAACGCGCGCGGCAAAAACCTCTACCAGTTCTGGGGCCCGCAGTTGGCTCAGTACCTCAATGAGCGCATTGCGGCCCAGGGCCAAGCGGGCCCCATCGTCAATCTGGCCAGCGAGGAATACTTCAAGGCGGTTGACCTCAAGGCCTTGCAGGTGCCGGTGGTGCAGTGTGTGTTTGAAGAGTTCAAGGCGGGCAAGTACAAGATCATCAGCTTCATGGCCAAGCGTGCGCGCGGCCTGATGGCGCGCTACGCCATCGAGAAAAAAATCACCACGGTCAAGAAACTGCAGGGCTTTGACCGCGAGGGCTACGGTTTTGTGCCCGAGGCCTCGGAGCCCAACCGGCTGGTGTTTCGGCGCCGCGCGAGCAGCCCATGAGACGGTGCATGCTCACCGCTCGATACAAATGCCCGCCTAGGCCGGTGCCATCGGCCCGATACTGGCCGCGGGGAAAGCAGACATGAGCGAGTCCATCCGTATCGATCCGCCGGCTGGCGTCGCGCAGTGGCTGGCGTCGCAGCGCGCGGCCGGCTTTGACGGCCCTGCGCTCTACAAGTCCTTGCGCGAGGCCGGCTGGGACCACCTCAACGCCTGCCTGTGGACCGGCCTGACCCCTGCCAGTGCGCCGGCCGACCCGCCGCCTGGCGCAGGCGGCGTGCACGAACGTCCCGTGCCTTGGCCGCAGGGCGCGGGTTCGCAGGTTTGGCTCGACGGCGGCGATCGGCGGGTGCAGGCACTGGCCGTGATGCGTGAGCCCAATGTGATCGTGCTGGGCCAATTGCTCGACGATCAGGAATGCCAGGCGCTGATCGAGCAGGCCCGTCCGCGCCTGGCGCGCTCGCTCACCGTGTCGGTCAAGACGGGCGGGCAGGAAGAGAACGCCGACCGCACCAGCCAGGGCATGTTTTTCCAGCGAGGTGAGAGCGAACTGATTGCGCGCATCGAGCAGCGCCTGGCCCATCTGCTGGGCTGGCCGGTGGAAAACGGCGAGGGCTTGCAGATCCTGCGCTACGGACCGGGCGCCGAGTACAAGCCGCATTACGACTATTTCGATCCCAACGAGCCCGGCACGCCCACGATCTTGCGCCGCGGCGGCCAGCGGGTGGCCACGGTCGTGATCTACCTCAACGAGCCGACCGCTGGCGGTGCCACCGTTTTCCCGGACGCCCAATTCGAATGCCTGCCGGTGCGCGGCAACGCGGTGTTCTTCAATTACAGCCGACCCGATCCATCGAGCGGCTCGCTGCATGCTGGGGCCCCGGTCATTGAAGGCGAGAAGTGGATCGCCACCAAGTGGCTGCGCGAAGCGCGCTTCGAATGAGGCCTGTTGGCACAGCTTGGGCAACCATGAACACCCCTGAACAATCGACACTGGGCAAGGCAGCGAGCTATCCGGACCGCTACGACCCGGGTTTGCTCTTTCCCATCCCGCGCGCGCCCAAGCGCGCCGAGATCGGCGTTGCTGCCCAGCCGCCCTTCATGGGGGCCGACCTGTGGACCGCCTACGAGTTGAGCTGGCTCAATCTGCGCGGCAAGCCCCAGGTGGCGATCGCCCAGATGGTGGTGCCCTGCGAGAGCCCGAACATCATTGAGAGCAAGTCCCTCAAGCTCTACCTGGGCAGTTTCAGCAACACCCGCTTTGCCGATGCCGCCGAGGTGCTTGCGCGGCTGAAGGCCGATCTGGGCCCGGCGCTTTGGCCGCAGCAGGGACAGGTGAGCCCGGGCGCAAGCGTGGGCGTCAAGCTCATTGCGCCCGAAGACTTTGCCGGCCAGCGCATTGCCGCTCTCGAAGGCCTGAGTCTGGACCGCCTGGATATCGAATGCGAGCACTACAGCCCGGCGCCTGAGTTGCTGACGGCGGCCTTTGACGAGCAGCCGGTCAGCGAGGTGCTCACCAGCGATCTGCTCAAGAGCAACTGTCTGGTCACTGGCCAGCCCGATTGGGGCAGCGTGCAGATCAGCTACAGCGGCGCGCAGATGGATCAGGGCGCTTTGCTGCGTTACTTGGTGAGCTTTCGCAACCACACCGAGTTTCATGAGCAGTGCGTCGAGCGCATCTTCATGGACGTGTGGAGCCGCTGCAAACCGACCCGGTTGGCGGTCTATGCCCGCTACACCCGGCGCGGCGGCCTGGACATCAACCCCTTTCGATCGAGCTATCCACAGCCCTTGCCGGCGCAGTTGCGCACCGCGCGGCAGTAGCGCGGCTGGCGCTGCGAAGGAAATCCCTCGCCGCGTGGAGCTTGCAGCGTGGTGGGAGGTGGCAAGCCATGCTGGCGCTCCACGGCCGATGGATCGCTTCGTTCCTCGCGATGACGCAGTGGTGGTGCTCAGGCCGCGCTCAGGTCATTGCCGGTGGCGCATCCAACTTCCGTCATTGCGAGTCGCGCAGCGACGTGGCA
>JBILGP010000479.1:0-2569 GCA_044350985.1 Polaromonas sp.
GCGAGCGTGGCAGAAACTCCAGCCCGAGCACATCGTCGCTGGTGAACACGCGCTGCCCGTCAAAGGGAATATGGTGATCGCGGGCGGCCTCGGTACCGCAGGCAACGACGATCTTGGCGGCCGTGATTTGCCGCCGGCCGTGACCGCTGGCCGATTGCAACTCGATGGTGTGGGGGTCCACAAAACGAGCGGTCGATTCGATCAACTCGACCCGGTTGCGCGTCATTTGGTTGCGTATGACGTCGATCTCGGACCTCACCACCTGCTGCACCCGGTAGAGCAGGTCATCGATGCTGATGTCTTGCTTGACGCGGTAGGACGAGCCGTAAATGCCGCGCTCGCGAAAGCCCGACAGGTGCATGACCGCTTCGCGAAAGGTCTTGGAGGGGATGGTGCCGGTGTTGACGCACACGCCGCCGACGGCCCGTGCGCGCTCAATGACCGCCGCACGTTTGCCGATCTTGGCTGCCTGGATTGCAGCGCGCTGACCCGATGGCCCCGAGCCGATCACCACCAGGTCGTAGTCGAAGTCCGATGGTTTGACCGCTTTGCTCGACGTGCTGGCTGCCGGATGTGCCGACTCCGCTTTTGACACCATGCCCTGTCCCTCCGCTGATTTTGGGGCTGTTGCCGCCCTCTGTGTCGGACCGCTATCGGATGGAATTTGTCAGCCCGGGCTGGCCCGTTGATCGCCCTGGCTCAGAGCATCTTAGTGCCGAGCCGCCGACTTTGTAAATATTTGTCTAGGTTTCGCCCGCCGGACCGTTGCTGGCCTGCGGCGGTGCCCGGCTTACCCGGTGGTCGTAATAAGAGGGTTGGGGTCGGTCGGGTCAGCGGCCCTGAGTGGGCCACAAAAACTGGCTCACACAGCCTTGCAAGAAGGCAGCGCCTTGCGCATCGGCGGCCGATGCGGCCTGGTGCCCCCATCGCGAGGGGATTTCCGTGAACTGGCAGCGCGCAATCCGTTCGGCCGCCCAGCGTGCGCAATCGGCCGGGTTGTAAAGGTCCAGGGGCGGGGCCAGGATGAGCGTGCGGGCCCGGATGCTGGCCAGAGCCGATGCGGTATCGGTGTGACCGGGGCTGCTGCCAACATCGTGTGCATCGTAGGCACGCGACTGGCAGAGCCAGTCCCAGATGGAGTAGCGCTGCGCTTTCCAGGCTTGCACGCGTTGGTCGATCTCGGTCTGCACCTGGTGCGGCTGCACCAACTGCTCGTCCCAGTGGTCTGGGGTGCGCGAGTTGATCATTTGCATCAGGGGCACCCAGGCGTCCCATGCGGCCGGGTCGTCGTTGGACCAGTTGGGATGGGTCTGCAAGATGCGCCGGGAGGTTTCATTGAGCAGGCGCGCCCAGGCGGCCGTTCGCGCCATCGGTGTCATGGCCACGATATGGTCGGCCCTGTCGGGCTCGCTGACGGCCCATTGCAGCGCCTGCATGCCTCCCATGGAAGCGCCCACGATGGCGTGGACTTTGTCGATGCCCAGACGGTCAAGCAACTGCGACTGGCTGCGCACCATGTCGCGCACCGTGATCGCCGGAAAGGCCGCCCGTGCCTGATGCGGCGAGTTCGACGGTGAGATGCTCAGTCCGTTGCCCAGCGCGTCGACTGCGATCACGGTGCAGCGCTCGGGATCGAGCGCCTTGCCCGGGCCAATCAGAAAGTCGAGCCGGTGGTGTGTGCTGGCGATGGCACTCAGGCACAGCACCACCGGCTTGTCACGCTCCAGCGCTCCATGCACCACATAGCTGACAAAGGCGTCCCGGATGACCTGCGCGCCCTCGGTGGGCAAGTCGCCCAGGGGCATGATCAGATGGGGGCGGTCGATCCAGCCAGCCTGGAGGGCGGGGTGCGACATGGCTCACATCTGGACCACGGCGCGCACCACATCGCCCTGGGCCATGGCCTCAAATCCGGTGTTGATCTGCTCAAGGGGCAGGCGCAGGCTGATCAGCTCATCGAGCTTGAGTTGTCCTTGAAGATAGGCCTTGGCCAGCCACGGAAAATCGCGCTGCGGCCTGGCCCCGCCATAGCTTGAACGCACGATGCGCTTGTCGCCCATGAGCGAACCAAAGCGCAAGCTCACCTCCCGGTTGACCTCGGTCTTGCCCAAGATCACCAACTGCCCGCCCGGCCGCATGGACTCGAGCGCCAGGCGCAAGGTGGCCTCTTGCCCGACACACTCGAAGACGTAGTCGGCTCCGCGCCCTTGCGTCAAGGACCGCACCTGCTCTTGCAACTGCTGTGCATCGCCATGCAGGCAGTCGGTCGCTCCGAGTTGGCGCGACAGGCCATCGCGTGCCCGGTTGCGGTCGATCGCCATGATGGATTGCGCGCCGGCCATGCGCGCGCCCTGAATCACATTGAGCCCGACCGCGCCACAGCCGATGACCAAGACATGGCTGCCGGCCTGCACCTGGGCATGGCGCAAGACCGCGCCGACGCCCGTCATCACACCGCATCCAATGAGGCAAGCGCGGTCGGCCGGAATCTCGGCGGGCACCACAATCGCACCCGACTGCGGCACCACCGCATACTGCGCGTGCGAAGAGACCACCGAAAAATGGTGCA
>JBILGP010000480.1:0-2568 GCA_044350985.1 Polaromonas sp.
ATCACCATCATGCTCGACGATGAGATCCTCGAATTCTTTCGCGACCGAGCTGAGTCTTCAGGGTCCGGGTACCAGACGCTCATCAACGCCGAGTTGCGCAAAGCGGTTGCCAGCATGGCCAGCGCATCCGCAGAGCCCTTGACTGCCGAGCGCTTGCGTCAAATCCTGCGCGAGGAATTGCGTGCGGCTTAGGGAAAGTCTGCAAAACCTCGTGATCGAGAGGAACGAAGCGATCTAGCGACGGCTGTGGCAGAGTTCTGGATGGACACGTCTCGCCACGGCGCAAGCGCCTCGCGACCAAAGGCCGCTCCTTGCAGTGACAGCCATGGCCATCTTCGCGATAACCGAGTTTTGCAGACCTTCCTTTGCGCCTGAGGGGTTTGCAGGCCCCCGACAGTTGCTCAAAGATCTTGAGGCAGACATCAAGAGGTGGAACCGTGAAAACATTGATTCTTGACGTGGCGTCTCGCCAGCAGGCCGCGGATGATTTTGCGCACGCCTGGGAAAGCGGGCGCGCCCAAAAGACTGCCCGGATCAGCTTTGAGACCCCAGAGCTGTTGTGGAAGGTCCTGACGGCTCGGCGCTGGGAACTGCTCAAGGCTTTGTGTGGTGCAGGCCCCATCTCGATTCGCGAAGCGGCTCGCCGCGTTGGACGCGACGTGAAGACGGTACACGGCGACGTGACCGCTCTGCTCCATGCCGGCGTTCTGGACCGCAGTGAATCGGGCGGCATCGAATTTCCGTATCAAGCGGTCAAGGTCGAGTTCCTGCTTCAGGCGGCCTGATGTGAGTCTGTGCAACCCAACGATTCTCCGGGGCGCCTTGATCTGCAATTGATCACACCTCAAGGCTGCTGCGTCTTGGGCTTGAAGTCGCAGCATGCGCTGACCGCACACTGCGAGCACATGGGCTTGCGCGCCTGGCACACATAGCGCCCGTGCAAGATCAGCCAGTGGTGGGCATGCACCAGATAAGTGGGCGGTACCCTGCGCATCAGCGCGGCTTCGACCGCATCCACGTTTTTGCCGGGCGCCAGCCCGGTGCGGTTGCTGACCCGAAAAATATGCGTGTCCACCGGCATCACCGCCTCGCCAAACGCGCTGTTGAGCACCACATTGGCCGTTTTGCGGCCCACTCCGGGCAGGGCCTGCAGTGCCTGCCGATCGCGCGGCACCTGGCCGCCGTGTTGGTCGATCAAGATCTGGCAGGTTTGCATCAAATGCCGCGCCTTGCTGCGGTACAGGCCGATGGTCTTGATGTGAGACTCCAGCCCCGGCAGCCCGAGCGCCAGGATTTTTTGCGGCGTGTTGGCCACCGGGAACAGCCGCCGCGTGGCCTTGTTCACGCCCACGTCGGTGGCCTGCGCCGACAGCAGCACCGCCGTCAGCAGTTCAAACACGGTGGTGTATTGCAGCTCCGTGGTGGGCAGCGGGTTGGCCGCCTTGAGCGTGGCAAAAAAGTCTTCAACAGCAGCTTTTTTCATGGCCGGCAGTTTATGCGCAGCCGTGCCCGGGCGCTTGCTGCGTGGCGCTACCATTGCGGTCTTCACCGCTGAGCTCCACACCATGCCCCTGACCTTTGCCGACCGACTCCAAAATGTCGAAACCTCCGCCATTCGTGAACTCTTCAAGCTGCTGGGCAAGCCCGGCATCATCAGCTTCGCGGGTGGGTTTCCTGACAGCGCCCTGTTTGACGTGGAGGGCCTGAAGGAAGCCTCGGCGCAGGCGCTTGCGCGCGAGCCGGGGGCGGCCTTGCAGTATGGCGCCACCGAGGGCCATGGACCGCTGCGCGAGCAACTGGCCCACTTCATGGTCAGCAAGGGCGCCCGGGCCGAGGCGCAAGAGCTGATCGTGACCACGGGCAGCCAGCAGGCGCTGGACTTGTTGGCCAAGGTGATGATCAATCCGGGCGACAAGGTCATTGTGGAGGGGCCGACCTTCTTGGCCACCATCCAGTGCTTTCGGCTCTATGGGGCGCAGTTGGTCAGCGCACCGATCGATGCGCAGGGCGTGCAGGTCGATCGGCTCGAGCAGCTCATCGTCGAGCACAAGCCGCGCATGATTTACCTCATTCCCACCTTCGGCAACCCCAGCGGCGCCATGCTCAGCCTGGAGCGGCGCCGGCGCGTGCTGGAGCTGGCGGCCAAGCACCAGGTGCTGGTGGTCGAGGACGACCCCTACGGCGACTTGTACTTCGGCGAGCCACCGCCACCCAGCCTGCTGGCGCTGTCCGAGCAGGTGCCCGGGAGCCGTGACTTTTTGGCCTATTGCGGCAGCCTGTCGAAGGTGCTCAGCCCCGGATTGCGCGTGGGCTGGCTGTTGGCGCCGGCCGAGCTGCTGGCCCGTGCCACCATGTGCAAGCAGTTCAGCGATGCGCACACCAGCACCTTTGCGCAGGTCACGGCCGCGCATTACCTGGAGTCGGGCCGCATGCCGGCCACGCTGGCACAAGTGCGCCAGGTCTATGCCGAGCGCGCTCGGGCCATGGGCGCGGCGCTCGCGCGCGAGCTCGGTGATGCCCTGAGCTTTACCCAGCCCCAGGGCGGCTTGTTTTTCTGGGCCCGTTTGA
>JBILGP010000482.1:0-2554 GCA_044350985.1 Polaromonas sp.
CGACCAGCACATCGAGCACCCCTGCGCCTTCTTGACGCAAGTAATGCACGCTCACCGTGCGCACCGCACTCTGGGGCCCGATGGCGCTCGGATCGAACTCCACCGCGGCGCCCGCTTCGCGGCTGCTCAGCGCAAACAGACCGAGCCCGACGGCCAGCGGCGTCGCATCGGGCGCGCGCGGGGCCAACTCGTGCTGCCAGCGGCCTTGCCGGCACAGGGCCTTGATTGGCAGCCGGATGCCCAGCGAGCCGTAGAGCAGGTTGATGTGGCCCGCGCCACCGGCTCCGAAGCGGCCTTGTAGCTGACGGCGCAGTTCGCTGACAAAAAACTCGGCCGCCATGTGACTGCCGCCCCAGATGCCGATGCGCGCCACGGCCGTGCCGGGGCCCTGTCGCAGCTGCTGGTGCAGCCGATTGATCCAGTCCTCCTGCGGCAGATTTCGGCGCAGCTCGTCCCTGGAGGGCGGCGGCAGGGTTTGGGTGAGCAGCTCGCGCTCTTGTTCCTCGCTCAGCGGCAGCTCTTCTTCCTGCGATCCTGCCGGAGCCGCTCCGGCCTCGCTGGGGCGCGCTACCGGGGCTGCCGGCCTTGCCACAGGCCTGCATTTGAGCGCCTCCATGGCAGCGCCGCCTGGAACTGAAAAAGCGCGGTGCAGGCCGTGGTCCGGCGCCTTGCGCTCGTCGCTTGGCCCGACCTCCTGCGCGGCCAGGCCGCCCGGCAGCACCAGCGCGGCGCAGGTCAGGGCGGCGCAGGCCAGGGCGCGGCCGCGTGACCCGAAGCGGCGGCTCATTGGCGCCCCCTGTGCTGCTCGTAACCGTGCAGCAGCGCATCGGCAAAACCTTGCCCGATGCGGTTGAGCCCTTTTTCCGTCAGGTGCATCAGGTCGGTCCAGGCCAGACCCTGTTGCAGCCAGCGGGCAAAGGAGTTGGGTCCGCCCATGAACTGCCAGCTGTCCCAGAAGGCGCAGCCCAGCTCCCGGCTGGCTTGGCGCTGCAGCTCGACCATGCGGGCCATGGTCTGTTTCGAGCGCAGCCGGCCCTCGTCGTCGAGCATGGCCTGATCGGTTGGGCTCATGAGCAGGCAAGCGGCCCCAGGGGCACCCCGCCGCAAAACGGTGACAGCTCGCATATAGCTGTCTCGGTAGATCTTGCCATCGCCTTGCAAGATGCCGCCGTGGCCGGCATCGTTGCCGCCGAGCATGACCACGATCAGCTCGGGCTGGCGCACCCGAGTCTGGTCGGCCAGATGGTCGGCATTGAACTGGCGGATCGAGCCACTGGCAATGCCCACAACGGCTGTGGTTTCCCAAGTGACGCCTTGAGCGGTCTCGAGTGCCAGGCCGTAGATCTCGAGCCCGCCCTCTTGCACGAGCAAGTTCCCCGAGACGATGGGCTCGGGATGCTCGAGCAGCCATTGATCGAAGCTGGCGTGCTCGATGCGCCGCAGCGCGGTCACTGGCGCGCCATTGATCTGCAGGCGCAGCGCATCGCTGCGGCGCGACTTCTGGGCATAGATCTCGAGCTTTTGGCCCAGCGCTTGCCCAGAGCGCGCTGGAGCAAATTGCACGCCGGTCGCATTGCCTCGGGGTTTGGCGACGATGCCGCCTAGACCGTAGCGGCCCTGGTTGCCACCGTGGAGGATGGTGAAGATGTCCCACTGGCCGCTGCGGCTGACCCGCACATCGTCGCGCCGCATCCAGCGCGGGTCCATCCCGGCGACGAAAAAGCCCGGGCCACCATCGCCAAATTCGGCTTTGAGCCGCCGCCGCACCGTCTTGGCAATGCCGTCGCCGGCCAAGGTGGAATCGCCATAGTGCAGCACCCGCACCGGGCCTGGCCGGTCGGTGCGCGCCAGCGCGCTGTAGAAGGGGCGCAGGTTTTCGATGCCCTCGATCGGCAGCAGGGCCTGGCCGGACGCCGAGCCCGCTCGCGGTTGGGCCGCGGCGCTTGCCGCAGCAGTGCCCGTTGCCCCGGCGGCTTGGGCCGCTTCCACGGGTTTTTCGGCTTGGGCCGGTCCCGCCGATTTGACGGGCGCAGCTGCCGGCGTCGACTGCGCTGTTGCCGGCACCTGTTCATTGGAGCTGCGCTTTGCGGGCGGCAGCGATGGCGCCGCTTGGGCAGCCGCAGCATCGGTCGCTGGGGTCACACTTTGCCCGGTGGCTTCGGCCTGGGCAACGGCGGGCGGCGAGCTGGGCAGGCCGACCGGTCCGAGCACGCGGGTGGGCCTGAGGGTGCGGGCCGCATCGAGTGCATACAAGGGCACCAGCACGCACAGTGCAGCTGCCAGCACCTGCAGCAGATGCCTGCGTGCCGGCGCAGACTGGGGTGGCCGTTCGAACATGTTCAAAACTGTCGGTAAATGAAGGCCAGGGCCTGTCCATCGGACAGCCACGCACCCAGCATTAAAACAGCGGCCAGCAGCAGGCCTTGAAGCACCGGCGAGAGCCGCTCGAAGCGGTGCTGGGCGTTGGCCGTCCAGCGCGCGGGCATGAAGCAGCCCACCAGGCCTGCGCCCAGGCAGACCCAGAAGGCCAGACCAAACCGTGGCCAGGCGCTGA
>JBILGP010000484.1:0-2550 GCA_044350985.1 Polaromonas sp.
CTTCAAGGGGTCTGCCCGGGGGCGACTGTTGCAGCGCTTGCGCTCAGGCCAACTGCTGGTCGATGAAGTCGGTCAGTTGCGCTTTGCTCAGAGCCCCGACCTTGGTGGCTGCCAGCTGGCCGTTTTTGAACAGCATCAAGGTGGGGATGCCGCGGATGCCGAACTTGGCAGGGATGTCCTGGTTTTCGTCAACATTCATTTTGGCGATTTGCAGCTTGCCCTGGTAGCCATTGGCCACTTCGTCGAGGATGGGGGCGATCATTCGGCATGGGCCGCACCACTGTGCCCAGTAGTCAACGAGCACCGGCTGGCTCGACTGCAGGACGTCGGTCTCGAAACTGGCGTCGGTGACATGCTTGATCAGCTCGCTGGCCATGATGGGCTTCCTTTCCTGGATCGCGGGGTTCGGGATAAAGTGAAGTAAATTGTGGCAGAAACTACTGCTTTGCGTGGCAGGGTCACTGTATCGACCTTGCTGGCCCTCACTGCACCCTTATTCATGAATTGCGAGCCCACGTTGTGTCCGAGCCGATGATTGGTGAGCATTTCAATGAGCGGCGCTGGCGTGCGCTGATCGAGGACATCGGGCGTCTGATGGCCGAGCGCGACTGCCACCCATCGGATTGTGTGGTGCTCGTGCCCTATGCGCAATTGATGGCGCAGGCGCGGCAGGCCTGGGTGCACAGTGCGGGCCGTGAGCGCGCTTGTTACCTGCCGCAAATCGAGACCACGCAAAACTGGGCGCGCAGCCTTTGGGCGGCTCGCGGCGGATACCGTGCGGCTGAGCATGACCTGCGGGAGCAGGCGGCCTTCGATCAACTGTCGGCGGCCCACTGGCTCGATGCGCTGGGCCTGTCGTCCGAGCGTGATGTGCTGATGGCCCCGCTGATGGAGGCGGCGGGCTCGCTGGCCCGAAGAGCGGCGGCCATCGCGCCGGCCGAGCGAGCGGCTTGGCGCGAGCGGCTGACACAGGAGTTGACCGCAGCTCTGGGCGCACAAGCCTTGCGCCACGAGGCGTCGGTGGCTCAACTGGCTTTGGCCTGGGCGGGCAGCTCTTCCTATGAAACCGATATCTTGTTCGAGCAGCAAGTACCGTTGCTGTTGGTGCTCCAGGGTTGGCAGGCCGATCCTTTGGCCCAGGCCTTGATGCAGCGCATGGGGCCGCGCGCGGTCGCGCTGCCGCTGGCCCAAGTCCATGAGCAGCGTGGACGCATTGCGCTGCAGAGCGCGGCCGATCGGTCAGATGAAGCTGAGCGTGCGGCGGCCTGCGTGTTGCGCCATCTGCAGCAGGGCCGCGAGCCCGTGGGCCTGATCGCGCAGGACCGGTTGCTCACGCGGCGCGTCGTTGCTTTGCTGGCCGGTCGCGACGTGGCCATCCGGGATGAAACCGGCTGGAAACTGTCGACCACCCACGCCGCCGCGCGCCTGATGGCGCTGCTGCGTGCGTGCCCTGCTGGTGCCACTTGCGACGAGGTGCTGGCCTGGATCAAACCCCTGCCTGGACTCGATGCCGGGCAGCTCGAGCGGGTCGAGGCCGAGCTGCGCGACGCGCGGCTGCGCTGCTGGAGCGACATCGGCGCTGGCTGTGAGCACGCTTGGGCGCTGACTGCCGTGCTGCGGCCGTGGCAGCAGGCCCTGCGTGGCGTGCGGCCGGTTGTGCATTGGCTCGAGCAGCTACAAAGCGTGCTGCGTGAGTGCGGTATGTGGGATGGGCTGGCTGCCGATGTGGCCGGACAGGCGATTTTTGATGCCCTGTGTTTGCACGATGTGCAGGCCTTGGGCGGGGCCGAGGGCCAGCGGCTCATGAGCGCGCGTGCCTTCACGCAGTGGGTGGCCGCCTGCCTGGAGGCCGGCACCTTTACACCGGTGCATCCTCCCCGGTCGCAGGTGGTGGTCTTGCCCATGGCGCAGCTGCTCGGACGCAGCCTGGCCGCGCTGGTGCTGCCAGGGGCCGATGAGGTGCAGATGCCGGCCTGGCCGCAGCCCACCGGGCCTTGGACGGCGCGTCAGCGCCAGCTGCTCGGTTTGCCGGCGGCCCAAGATTTGGCCGACAGTGCGCGGTGCGCCTGGCAGCATGTTTTGGCTCACGCGACGGTCGACGTGCTCTGGCGTGAGAGTGACGGCGGCGAGCGACGCATGGCGTCGGCCTGGGTGCAGGCACTGACGCTGGGAGCTGCGCAGGGCGGTGGTAGGGACGATGGCGCGGCGGATGCGCGCGCGCTGCATGCGATTGATCTGCAGCCGCAGTCGATGGCGAAAGCCTGCGGCGATGGCTTGCCGGTCGAACGTCTGTCGGCTTCGGCCTACGACGACCTGCGCAACTGCCCGTATCGGTTTTTTGCCCTGCGTCAACTCGCCTTGTCGCCCGTGCAGGAAATTGAGGCCGATGTCGATCGCCGAGATTTCGGTAACTGGCTGCATGCCACGCTCTTTGAGTTTCATGCGCAGCTGCAGGCCGAGTCGGCTCCCAATGAACAGCGGCGGATGCAGCTGTTCGATCAGGCGGCGCAGCAGGCCTTGCGGCAGACAGGGATGAATCGGGCCGACTTC
>JBILGP010000483.1:0-2550 GCA_044350985.1 Polaromonas sp.
GTGATGACGGCGCGCTGGTAGCCGTCGGGGGTCTGGCTGACTTCAACGCGCTCACCGCGCAAAACGATCGTGCCCTTGGTGATGATGACGTTGCCCGTAAACAACGTGTGTTGCTTGAGCTCGTCGTGGCGCATCGCGTCGGCCTCGGCGTTGAGCGGCTTGAAGCGGTCGGCTTTTTCGGCCCATGCCGGCGCTACCCCGGCCAGCAGCAGGGCCGCGCTCAGGATCAAGTGAGAAAGTTGGGGCATGGGATAAGGCACGAATCTTGCAGATTGGTTGTTCAACCGATTGTAGCCAGCCTAGCCCTGCGCTCAAGCCTCTCGGGAGCGACCCGTGTGACACGAGGCCCATGGGCGCGTCCGATCGCGCGGGGGCGCGCGGGAACGCGCTCAGGCCTTGGTGCGCTTGGCGGCCAGGCCAATCAGGTAATCGGTCACCTGCAAGGCCTTTTGCATATTGCCCGCCATCGAGCCCGATGTGAAAAAGCGGCCCGCGATGCCCAGGGAGGGCACACCATCGACCTTGTACTGCTCCTGCAGCTGCGTGGCACGGCGCACCTTGGTGACCACCGGAAACGAGTTGTAATGTTCAACGAACTTGGCACGGTCCAGCCCCTGCTTGGCCGCCCAGGCGGCCAGCAGCTCGGCCGTATCGAGCGTCTGCTTTTCGACGTGGATCGCGTGAAACACCTTCTTGTGCAGCTCAGGCAACTTGCCCATGGCCTCAAGCACATAAAAAAGCCGTTGCTGGGGCTCGAAATTGGGCCGGAACATGACCGGCACGCGGCGAAAGTGAACGTTCTTGGGCAACTTGCTCAGCCAAGCCTCAAGCTGCGGCTCAAATGAGTTGCAGTGGGGGCAGCTGTACCAGAAGAACTCAACCACATCGACCTTGCCCGGGCCACCTTCGGTGGCGGCGGGCTGGTCAAGGCTGATGTAGTCAGCCCCATCGGCGGGCGGCTTGCCCTGCGCCCAGGCCATGGCGCTGCCGCCCAAAGCCAGCGTGGTCAAAGCGTTGCGATGAAATTCACGTCTGCGCATCTGCATCACTCCTGAACCGCCGGCCAAGCGCCGGCAGATTGTCAACATCTGTACCATCGATGGCTTGCCGCGCCACGGTTGAGCAAGCGCAGCCAGCAGGCACCGTCTTCAGCGCTGCACCCGCACCAGTGCCGCCGTGATCCCGGCCGCCTCCAGTCGCTCGCCCGCTTTCTCAGCATCATCGCGCCGATCGAAAGGCCCCAAGCGGACGCGGTAAACCACCCGACCGGCCTGCTCGCGCTCACTGACCCGCGCTTGCAGGCCCATGAGCGAGAGCCGGGCGCGCATTTGCTCAGCCTCCTCGACCGCGCGGAAGGCGCCAGCCTGAACGAAATACTGTAGCGGATCGGCCGCCGGTGGCGGTGGCGGTGCAGGTGGCGGTGCAGGTGCAGGTGCCGTGGGCGCATTCGAAGCGGCGCCCGCCTTGGCCGCCGGCGGCGCCTTGGCGGCCTCGGCGGCAGCGGGCGCTCGGGCAGCCTCGCTGCGCGAGCGCGCCAGATCGCCCAGGGGGTCGCGCGACTCGGCGGCGGGCGCGCCAGCCGAAACCGGCTCGGTGGCCTCAGAGGCGCCGGGCTGCGGCTTCGGAGGCACGCGGCCGGGCAGGGCCGCGTTGGGGTCCCAGTCCTTGTTTTTCTGCGCCTCGGCCGCACCGCCCTCGGCAGGGCGCGGCTGGTTCTTGTTCATGAAGGGAATCGGCACCTTGGTGATGTAGACGGCCACGCCGAGAGCCAGGGCCAGGCCGAACACGGCACCGATCACGAAGCCCAGGAAGGTGCCCCCGCGCTGTCGCACCAAAATGAGAGGAGGGTTGTTGCGGATCATGGGCTTTACATCTTGCTCGGCGCGCCGACTCCGAGCACCGCCAAACCATTGTGCAGCACCTGGGCGGTGGCGGCCACCAGCGCCAGGCGGGCCCGCCGGATCGCCTCGTCATCGACCAAGATGCGCTCGGCATCGTAGTAGCTGTGGTAGCAGGCAGCGAGCTCGCGCAGGTAAAAAGCCACATCGTGGGGCGCAAAGCCATCGGCTGCGTGCATGAGCATGTCCGGATACTGCGACAGCTTGAGCAGCAAGGCCTGCGCCGCCGCGCTGTCCAGGGCGGTCAGATCGCACTGCGCCAGCGCCCCGACATCGCCGCCCCAGCTGGCCAGGACCGAGCAGATGCGAGCGTGGGCATACTGGACGTAGTAGACCGGGTTCTCGTTGTTCTTGGCCAGGGCCAGATCGATGTCGAACACGTACTCGGTATCGGGCTTGCGGCTGAGCAGGAAAAACCGCACCGCGTCCTTGCTGGTCCACTCGATCAGATCGCGCAAGGTGACGTAGCTTCCCGAGCGTTTGGAGATCTTGACCTCCTGGCCGGCACGCATCACCCGCACCATAGTGTGCAGCACATAGTCGGGATAGCCTTCGGCCACGCCCACGCCGGCGGCCTGCAAGCCGGCGCGCACACGCGCGATCGTGCCGTGGTGGTCCATGCCCTGAATATTGATGGCCCGGGTGTAGCCGC
>JBILGP010000486.1:0-2548 GCA_044350985.1 Polaromonas sp.
ACGATGCCTACAGCCTCTACCACCGGCCGGCCACGCGCTTCGTGGCCGACTTCATCGGCCACGGCGTGTTCACGCCGGCCACCCTGCACGAAGAAGGCGGCCAGATCGTCGACGACACCCCAGTGGGGCGACTGAGCGATGTGGCCGAGTGCCCGCTACCGGGCGCTTTTGAGGGCGGTCAGTGCGATGTGCTGCTGCGCGCCGACGACATCGTGCATGACGACGATGCGCCGGTCAAAGCCGAGATCGTGCGCAAGGCCTTTCGCGGCTCGGAGTTCCTCTACACGCTGCGCCTGGCCAGCGGCCACCCCCTGATGGCCCACGTGCCCAGCCACCACGACCACAAGATCGGCGAATGGATCGGCATCCGCGCCCAGGTCGATCACGTGGTCACGTTCAACCGAGTCTGCCAGCCGCAGCAGCGCGAGCTGTGCCAACTGCCCTGCGCGCAAGCCGGTGCGTGCGCGGCCGAGCCCGGCGGCTTCAGCCCGGCCCGCGCAGCGCGCTGACGCGCTCGCGCAGCTCGGCCGCCCAGCGGCGCCGGTCTCGCCCCTCGTGATGCTCGGGCTCGCCGAGCCGGACATGGGCCTGCAAGCCCCGCGCGGCCAAGGTGCGCAGCACCGAGCCCACCAAGGTGTCGTCGTCGACAAAGCGCGGGGCGTGGCTCATTTGCCCGCTGCGGGCATCGACAAAGCGCAGGGCCACAGGCTGCACCGGCGCACCGGCCAAAATGGCCGCCTGAATCAAGTTGGCATGAAAAGGGCGCAGCTCCAGCCCGTCGCCGGTGGTGCCCTCGGGAAACACCGCCAGCACATCGCCGCCTTGCAAACGCTCGGCCATGTGCTGCACCACCCGGTGCGCATCGCGGCGCGATTCACGCTCGATAAACAAGGTGCCCGCACCGTGGGCCATGAAGCCAATCAGCGGCCAGCGCCTCACATCGGACTTGGAGATGAAACGACAGTACCCGCTGGCGTGCAGCACCAAGATGTCGAGCCACGAGATATGGTTGGCCACCAGCAGCAAGGGGCCTTGGCTCTGGCGCTGGCCGTGGTGCACCAGCTCCACCCCCATGGCCTTGAGCATCTGGTGGGCCCAGCGCTGCACATGGCGCTGCCTGGCGATGGGCTCAAGCCGTGGAAAGTGCAGGCCGATGATCCAAAAGCCGCGCACCACCTGCAGCACGGTCAGCAGCAGGCGCAGCACCACATGGGGACGCCAGAGGTGGCGCACGGCCGTTAGCCCTCGTAGGCGATCTGGCCGCCCACCAGCGTCCAGCGCACCCGGCCCGGCAGGCTGTGGCCCTCAAAGGGCGTGTGGCGGCCGCGGCTGCGCAAGGCCGCCGGCTCGACCGCGCCCATGGCTTGGGGGTCAAAGATACAGACATCGGCCAGCGCGCCAACGGCCAACTGGCCGCAGCCCGTCTGCGTGGGGCCGAGCGAGCCGGCCAGCACCCGGGCCGGGCCGCTGCTCACCCGCTCGAGCGCCTGCAGCAGACCCAGGCCGCTTTCTGTGGCCCATTTGCAGGTCAGCCCCAGCAGCAGCTCGAGCCCGGTGGCACCGGGCTCGGCCTCGGCAAAGGGCAGCGCCTTGGCATCTTCCTTGACCGGCGTGTGGTCCGACACCAGGGCATCGATCAGCCCCTCGGCCAGGCCCCGGCGCAGGGCCTCGCGATCGCGCTGCTGGCGCAGTGGCGGCTCAAGCCGCATGCGGCTGTCAAAGTAGCCCATGTCGGTGTCGGTGAGAAACAGGCTGTTGATGCTGACATCGCAGCTCACCGGCAAGCCCTCGGCCTTGGCCGCGGCCACCAGTTGCAAGCCGGCAGCGCTGCTGATGCGGCACAGGTGCAGGCGCACGCCAGTGGAGCGCGCCAGCTCGAACAGGGTGTGCAGGGCCACGGTTTCGGCCAACACCGGCACGCCGCTCAGACCCAGCCGCGTGGCCAGCGCGCCGCTGGCCGCCACGCCCTTGCCCAGCCAGGGGTCGTTGGGGCGCAGCCAAACGGTCAGGCCAAAACTGGCCGCGTACTGCATGGCGCGCTGCAACACCTGGGTGTCCTTGAGCGCGTGCTCGGCCTGGCTAAAACCGACGCATCCCGAATCGGTGAGCTCGACCATCTCGGTGAGGACTTTCCCCTCAAGCCCCCGGGTCAGGGCGCCCAGCGGCAAGACCCGGGCGGCGCCCAGGCGCTCAGCGCGCGAGCGCAGCATCTGTACCAGCCCCGGCTCGTCGAGCACCGGGTCGGTATCGGGCGGGCACACCAGGCTGGTCACCCCGCCGGCCACCGCGGCAGCCAGCTCGCTCTCGAGCATGCCCTCGTGCTCATGGCCGGGCTCGCCCAGACGGGCCGACAAATCGACCAGCCCCGGCGCCACCACCAGGCCGCTGGCGTCGAGAACCCGGTCACTTGCAAAGTCAGCCATTGCACCGATGCCAACGATGCGCCCGGCTGCAATGGCCACATCGGCACGGCCATCGAAGCCGCTGGCCGGGTCGATGAGGCGCCCGCCCTGGATGAGGATGTTCATGCTTCGTTCCCCGCCACCAT
>JBILGP010000485.1:0-2548 GCA_044350985.1 Polaromonas sp.
GCAACAGGTCGCCGTGCCGCGCCAGGTGTGCACCACCCAGCAGGTCATCCAGCAAGGCCAGCCCTCCGGCGCCGGCGCGGCCATGGGTGCGATCGCAGGCGGTGCGATGGGCAATGCAATTGGCGACGGCAGCGGCCGGGCCCTGGCCACCATGATTGGCCTGGTCGGTGGTGCCGTGCTGGGCAACAGAATCGAAGGCACACGCGACGAGGTGCGCAACGTGCAGCAGTGCACCACGCAAACCAGCTACGAAAACCGGGTTTTGCACTACGACGTCATCTACGAATACGACAACAAGCGCTACAGCATCAAGATGCCCAATGACCCGGGCCCTTACGTCAGGCTGCAAATGAACCCCGTGGGCGCCCTGCCACCTGCACCGGCTGCGCCCACCACCACGACCATCATCAACCGGCCGATTTCGGTGGTGCCGGCCCCCACCGAAACCACCATCACCTACGTGCAAAGCGAGCCGGTTTACGTCGTGCCAGCCCCTGTGCACCTGCATCCCGGCCATGTTGCTGGCGCCTGGACGGTCTACCCGGCCGTCCGCGCGATCCGGGGCCCTCAGTTCAGCATCTCGGTGCACGGCGGCAGCTACCACGGCCGCCCCCATCGCTGGCACTAAAGCCCCGGGCGCGAGCGCCGCGCTGCATTGCCGGCAGGACGGCCTGAGGCCGGGCTCCCCTAAAATCGCGGCTTTGCCCGCTCGCGGGCCTCAGCCCTCGGACGGACCCCATGAGCCCAGCCCCCCTGCATAACGTCAGCGTCAACCCGCAAGCCAACGTCTATTTCGACGGCAAGTGCGTCAGCCACAACATCACCCTGGCCGATGGCAGCCGCAAATCGGTCGGCGTGGTGCTGCCCTCGACCCTGACCTTTAACACCGGCGCGCCCGAAATCATGGAATGCGTAGCCGGCAGCTGCGAGTACAAACTCGCGGGCAGCCCAGACTGGAAAAAGTCGGGCCCTGGCGAGCGTTTCAGCATCCCCGGCCAGTCGAGCTTCGAGATCCGGGTGACCGAGGCTTACCACTACATCTGCCACTTCGGCTGAGCGGACCTTGGCGCGAACCCAGCCTGGCGATCTGCATGTCGTCATCGCATGCCAAGCGCGACGTCTGCGTGTCGTCACAGCAAGCGCAGCGTGGCGATCCTCACTTCGTCATCGCGAGCGCAGCGTGGCGATCCATGACGGCCACGGCCATGCGGGCCTCGCTGTGACGGTAGTTTTTGACCTGTGACCCCTCAAAGAACCCCATGAGCACCATCTTGCAACACCTGCCCAAAGGGCAAAAAGTCGGCATCGCTTTCTCTGGCGGCCTCGACACATCGGCCGCCCTCTTGTGGATGAAGCAAAAAGGCGCCCTGCCCTACGCCTACACCGCCAACCTGGGCCAGCCCGACGAGTCCGACTACGAAGAGATTCCGCGCAAGGCCATGGCCTATGGCGCGCAAAAAGCACGCCTGGTCGACTGCCGTAGCCAGCTCGCGCACGAAGGCATCGCCGCGATTCAGTGCAGCGCCTTTCACATCTCCACCGGCGGCATCACCTACTTCAACACCACCCCGCTCGGGCGCGCCGTCACCGGAACCATGCTGGTGGCTGCGATGAAAGAAGACGAGGTCAACATCTGGGGCGACGGCAGCACCTTCAAGGGAAACGACATCGAGCGCTTTTACCGCTACGGCCTTCTGACCAACCCGAGCCTGAAGATCTACAAGCCCTGGCTGGACCAAACCTTCATCGACGAGCTCGGCGGTCGCAAGGAAATGAGCGAATTTCTCATTGCCAACGGCTTTGACTACAAGATGAGCGTCGAGAAGGCCTACTCGACCGACTCCAACATGCTGGGCGCCACGCACGAGGCCAAGGATCTGGAGCACCTGAGCAGCGGCATCCGCATCGTCAACCCGATCATGGGCACCGCGTTCTGGAAGCCCGAGGTCGACGTCAAAGCCGAGCAGGTGTCGGTGCGCTTTGAAGAAGGCATGCCGGTGGCGCTCAATGGCGTCGAATACGCGGATCTGGTGGCGCTGATTCTCAAAGCCAACGAGATCGGAGGCCGCCACGGCCTGGGCATGAGCGACCAGATCGAAAACCGCATCATCGAAGCCAAGAGCCGCGGCATCTATGAAGCTCCCGGCATGGCGCTGCTGCACATCGCCTACGAGCGCCTGGTCACCGGCATCCACAACGAAGACACGATCGAGCAGTACCGCATCAACGGTCTGCGGCTGGGCCGTTTGCTCTACCAAGGCCGCTGGTTCGACCCACAGGCCATCATGCTGCGCGAAACCGCCCAGCGCTGGGTCGCAAGAGCCATCACCGGCACCGTCACCTTGGAGCTGCGTCGGGGCAACGACTACAGCATCCTCAACACCGAAAGCGCCAACCTGACCTACGCGCCCGAGCGACTGAGCATGGAAAAGGTCGAAGACGCCCCCTTCACCCCCCTGGACCGCATCGGCCAACTCACCATGCGCAACCTCGACATCACCGACACCCGCGCCAAGCTGGGCATCTACGCCCACACCGGCCTGCTGTC
>JBILGP010000487.1:0-2535 GCA_044350985.1 Polaromonas sp.
CAGTCGCTGGCCGATGGCGCGATGTACAACGCCGGCCAAAGTTGCTGCTCGGTCGAGCGCCTGTATGTGCACGAGGCGGTGTATGACCGATTTGTCGAGGCGGTGGTCGAGACGGTGCGCGGCTTCAAGATGGGCGACCCGATGGCCGAGGACACCTACCTCGGTCCGCTGACGCGGGCCGCGCAAATCGAGGTGCTGCAGGCGCAGGTGGCCGATGCCCGCTCGCGCGGCGGCCGGGTGCTCATCGGCGGGGCGCGGGCCACCGGGCCTTTCGGTGGCAAGGGCAACTGGTTCGAGGCCACCGTGATCGACCGCGCCGACCCGGGCATGCTGCTCATGCGCGACGAGAGCTTTGGCCCCATCGTCGGCATCGAGAAGGTCGCCAGCGACGAGCAGGCGATTGCGCGCATGAACGACACCGCCTATGGACTGACCGCCGGTGTCTACACGAGCGACGAGCAGCGGGCCCGGCGCATCGGTGAGCAGGTCAGGGCCGGCTCGCTCTATTGGAACTGCTGCGATCGCGTCAGCCCGCGCCTGCCCTGGAGCGGCTGGGGCCACTCCGGTGTCGGGCTCACGCTCTCGCGCGAGGGCATCAGCACCTTCACCCGGCCCAAGGCCTGGCATCTGCGCAAAGCCTGAGCCGCCGCCCATGCGCGCCGATCAGCCTCTGGTCCTGTTCGACCTCGACCACACCTTGCTCGAGGGCGACAGCGACCAGCTGTGGTGCGAGTTCCTGATGGAGCAGGGCTTGCTGGCGCGTGAGCCGTTTGCCAGTCGCAACCAGGACATGGCCCGCCAGTACAAGGCCGGCACGGTCGATGTGCAGGCCTTTTGCGAGTTCTACGTCGGCACCTTGAGCGCGCTCAGCGCTGCTCAGTGGCAGCCTTGGCGCGAACTGTTTTTTGAGCAGTCGGTGCGGCCGCGTTTGGCCCGAGGCGGATGTGAGCAGGTCCAGGTGCACCGCTCGGCCGGCCACTGCGTGGTCATGACCACGGCCACCAACCGCTTCATCACCGAGCTGACCGCGGCCCACCTGGGCATCGAGCACCTGATTGCCACCGAGCCGCAAATGCTCGAGGGGCGCTTTACCGGTAAGACATATGGCGTCCTCAATATGCGAGAAGGCAAGGTCGAGCGCCTGCACGCTTGGCTTGCTCAGTGGGGCCTGCAACTGGCCGATCTGCACAGCACCGCCTACAGCGATTCCCTCAACGACTTGCCGCTGCTTGAAAGCGTGACCGCGCCCATTTGCACCCAGCCCGATGCCGCCCTCGAGCGCATTGCCCGCGAGCGCGCCTGGCCAGTGCTGCGCTGGTTTTAGCCGCAAGCCGCACTATGGCCGCACTATGGCCGCGCAGAGCCAGCACGCCGGCCGCGTCGTCGGTGATTTCCGGCAGAATACCCCCGATTTGACACTTCATGATCGGCTTTGCTTAGAGAGAAGTCCGAAGGAGTCCATGCCATGAATGCCCCCGATCAGGTCTTGCTCGACAAGATCAAGCAGCTTCCCCCGCAGCGCATGGCTGAGGTTGAGGACTTTGTCGATTTCTTGCGCGCCCGCGAGGCGGAGCAGGGCCTCACGCAAGCCGCCGCCAAGGCCAGCGAAGCCAACTTCGCCAAGGTTTGGGACAACGACGAGGATGCGGCTTACGACCGCATGTGAGGAAGCTCAATCGATGGCCGCCACCCCAACGTTGAGTTTCGGCGATGTGGTGCTTGTGCCGTTTCCGTTCACGGACCAGTCGGGTACCAAGAAGCGCCCGGCCGTCGTCGTTTCAAGCCAAGGCTACAACACCCACCGGCGCGACATCGTGATCATGGCGATCACGAGTCAAGCCACACTATCGCCGCGCAGCGCTAGCACGCCCCGCGCCAGCACGCCGGCCGCGTCGTCGGTCATCTCGTCCAGACGCGCCATCGCCTGCTCCGGGCTCAGGCACAAAAAGCCGCTGACCTCGCCGTCGAGGTTGCGTGGCACGGTGCCTGCGGGCAGAAGCAGGTTGTAGACCAGCAGCGCCTCATCGTGCCAGCCTTGCGGCTCGCGCCGGCGCGTGACCACGCGGCCGGCCGGCTGCACCTGGCGAGCCAGTTCGGCGCCCAGGCCCGCTTCTTCGTGGAGTTCGCGGATCGCACAGCCCAGCACCGATTCGCCAGCGCTTAGACCGCCGGCGGCCAGGTTGTCGATACGCCCGGGATCGGTGGCCTTGCTCAGGGACCGGATGCCGCACCAAACCCTTCCGTCAGGTGCAAAGCCGTTGATGTGCACCGCATGGCTGCGCAGACCCAAGAAGCGGAAAGCGGCGCGCTCGAGTGCAAAGGCGTGCGGCTCGGTGGGATCGGGCGCGCGCTCGATCTCGCCCCAGTAGCTGTAAAGCTCATCGCGCCAGCCGGTGATCCAGCCGTCCTGCCGCAGGGCCTGCGCAGCGCCCGCCAGTTGCGCGCTGCGCTCTTGCACGCTGGCGTGCTCAGCGCCCAGCCAGACCACGCCGCGCTCGCTCAGTTGGCACTGCGGCAGCCGATCGAGCAGCGGCG
>JBILGP010000489.1:0-2532 GCA_044350985.1 Polaromonas sp.
TGTGCAGGCCATGCACCGCGTCTTCGGCCTGGGCCAGCGCGCTGGCCAGCACCTCGGCGATTGCGGCAAAGCGCGGCTCGACGTGCGACTGCGACTGCAGCAGCTGGCCCGCGCGACCCAACAGGCCACAGGCGTTGGTCTCGGCCTCCTGCAAGGCCTCGATCGCCCCTTGCACCGCAGCCTGCAGACTCTGAGCGTTGGCCAGCCGGCTGTGCTGGGCGTTGAGCGTTTCCCATTCATCGGCGCCAGGCGCGAGCTTGGCCAACTCGCCAATCTGCCAGGCCAGCCGCTCCTGCTCGCGCGCCAGGCTTTCTTGGGCCAAGCGGGCATCGGCCAGCGTTTTCTCGGCATCGCGCCACAGAGCCCAGCTGGCCTTGAGCGGCTCGCTGGAGACGCCGGCATAGGCATCGAGCAGATGGCGCACATCGTCCGGGCGGGTCAGGCTTTGCCAAGCGTGCTGCCCATGGATGTCGACCAGTTGATCGCCCAGTTCGCGCAGCTGCGCGGCCGTTGCCGGGCTGCCATTGATCCAGGCGCGGCTCTTGCCCTGAGCATCGACGGTGCGCTTGAGCAGCAGGTCTGGGCTTGCATCGAAGCCGGCCTCCTCGAGCCAGCGGTGCAGTGGGGGCGGGCAATCAAAACAGGCACTGATTTCGCAGCGCGCCGCACCTTCGCGCACCACCGAGGCCTCGGCGCGCGCGCCCAGCGCCAGTTGCAGCGCATCGATCAAGATGGATTTGCCGGCCCCAGTCTGGCCGGTGAGCACACAAAAGCCGCCCGTGAACTCGACCTCGAGCTCACTGACGATGATGAAGTCGCGCAAGAAAATGCTTTTCAGACTCACGGCAAGAAAACAGTCAGTTCGGCAAGCGGTAGGTGCACAAAGCGGCTGTACGCACCGCATCGGGCCTATGCATCGGCGCTATGGTACGCGAGCCCAAAGACCCTGTTAGGTGCCACCCTCATTCCAGTGCATCTTGCGCCGCAGGGTATCGAAATAGCTCCAGCGCTGCGGGTGTAAAAAGCGCACCTGGTGCGGCGAGCGGCGCACCACGATGCGGTCGCCGTGCAGCAGCGAGGCCAGCGACTGCATGTCGAAATTGGCGCTGGCGTCGCGGCCGGCCACCAGCTCGATGGCCACCTCGCCTCGGTCGGACAGCACGATAGGTCGGTTGGACAGGGTGTGCGGCGCAATGGGCACCAGCAGCCAGCCGGCAATCGAGGGGTGCAGGAGCGGTCCGCCCGCCGACAGCGCGTAGGCGGTCGAACCGGTGGGCGTGGCGATGATCAAACCGTCGGCCCGCTGATTGGCCACAAAGCGCCCGTCGACCTCCACCCGCAGCTCGACCATGCCGGTGGTCGCGCCGCGGTTGACCACCACATCGTTCATCGCGGTGGCCGAGAAAACGCAGCGCCCATCGCGCATCACGCTGGCCTGCATCATGGCGCGCAACTCTTCCTCGTACTGGCCTTCGAGCATGGGCTTGAGCACCGACTGGTAGCCCTCCAGGGCGATGTCGGTGATAAAGCCCAGCCGCCCCTGGTTGATGCCGATCAGCGGCACGCCGTGGGGCGCCAGACGCCGCCCGATACCCAGCATGGTGCCGTCACCGCCGAGCACCAGGCCCAGATCGCACTGGGCGCCGATCTGCTCGACATCGAGCACCGGGTAGTCGCTCAGCCCGGTGTTGTTGGCCGTCTCACGCTCGAGCGCCACCTCGCAGCCCTGCCGATGCAGAAATTGGGCGATGTCCTCCAGCGCCGAGCGCGAGCCGGCGGCCTGGTATTTGCCGATGAGCACGACATGGCGAAAGCGGCAGGACATGGGCAAATTACATCACAGGGCCAGGGTCTGGGAGTCGGTGTTCGCCAGGACCTGCCGCCGCGCCAGCACAACCGGACAAATGCCCACACCAAAAGAGCGCTGCATTCGTAGAATGCAGCCATGCTTGACGAACGCGCCAAACTGCTGCTCAAAGCCCTGGTCGAACGCTACATTGCTGACGGCCAGCCGGTGGGATCGCGCACGCTCAGCCGGGCGTCGGGTCTGGAGCTCTCGCCGGCGACCATCCGCAACGTCATGAGCGACCTCGAAGAGCTCGGCCTGATTGTCAGCCCACACACCTCGGCCGGTCGCATTCCGACGGCACGCGGCTACCGACTGTTTGTCGACACCATGATGATGTCCCAGCGCGACCCGCGTGCGCTCGAGTCCATGGTGCCACCGTCGCTGGCGCCCGATCAGCCGCAAAAAGTGATCAGCAACGCGGCGCAGATGCTCTCGAGTCTGTCGCACTACGTCGGCGTCGTCATGGCGCCGCGTCGCTCCTCGGTGTTTCGCCACATCGAGTTTCTGAGACTGTCTGAAAAACGCCTGCTGGTCATCATCGTCTCGCCCGACGGCGACGTGCAAAACCGGGTGCTGCTCACCGAGGTCGACTACAACCCCACCGAGCTGATCGAGGCGGCCAACTTCCTCAACTCTCACTACGCCGGCCTGGGCCTGGAAGAGGTGCGCGAGCGCATCAAAAG
>JBILGP010000488.1:0-2532 GCA_044350985.1 Polaromonas sp.
AAGACGCCGCTGGCGGGGCTGCGCATGCAGGCCGATCTGGCGCAGCGCCAGGCCGATGCCGAGGAGGTCAAGAAGTCGCTCCAGCAGATCGGCTTGTCGAGCATCCGGGCCACCCACACCGTCAACCAGTTGCTGGCGCTGGCGCGTGCCGAGACGACGGGCCGCAGCCTGGCCAAATCGGCGGTCGATATGGTCGACGTCATCAGCGAGGCCATCCAGGAGTCCTTGCCGCGCGCGCTGGACAAGCAGATTGACCTGGGCTACGAGGGGCCGCAGGCCGCTCAGGAGCCCAGTCGGATCGAGGGCAATGGCACGCTGCTCAAGGAAATGGTGCGCAACCTGATCGATAACGCGATCAACTACACCCCCGAAGGCGGTCAGGTCACGGTGCGCTTGCTGGCCGACCGCTTCAGCGGGTCGCTGAGCCTTCTGGTGGAGGACACCGGTCCGGGCATCCCACCGGCCGAGCGTGAGCTCGTGTTTGAGCCGTTTTACCGGGCGCTGGGGACCAACGTGGACGGCTCCGGTCTGGGCCTGGCCATCGTGGCGGAGATCGCCGAGCAGCACGATGCGCAGGTCAGCATCGAAAGCTGCGGCCGACCGCTGCCCTTGCCTGGCACACGCGTGATCGTGCGGCTGCGCAGCGTACAGCCGCCGATCTGATCGCGCGTCCGCAGGAGCCATCGCGCCCTCGCAGCGATCGAACGTGTTATCCCAGGTGCTTGCCGATCAGCCCGGCGAGCTCAAACATATTGGCTTGCGGCTTGCCGAAAACAGCCAGCAGCTTGGCATCGGCATTGACCAATCGCTTGTCTTTCGGGTCTTGTAGACCCTGGGCCTTGATGTAGTCCCACAGTGCCTTCATCACCTGCGGTCTGGCCAGCGGCGTCTGGCCGATGACGGCCGCCAGCGCCGCACTGGGCTGCTTGAGCGATGCGGCGCTGGCCTGGCGCGGTGCCTTGGCGGCCGGTCGGGCCGCTGCCTTGGCGGGCACGGCCTTCTTGGCGGCAGGCTTGACTGCGCTCTTACTCGAGACCTTGCCCGAGACTTTGCCCGCAACCCGGCTGCCCGCAGCCGCTGCCTTGGCGCCGGCCGAGGCTGGTGCGGTCTTGCGCGGCGGGTACTTGGACGGCGCAAACTCGAAGTTGACCTTGCCCGCCTCGGCGTCCCAGGCCAGCATGGCCTTGAAGGCCCTGCGGGTGCGCGAGGAGACAAACTTGTCGAGCATGTCGGTCTTGCCAGTGGCGAGCAGCTTTTGCATTTGCGCGCGCTCGACCGGCTGCTGCAAGATGATCTGCCCGCTCCTGAAATCGCAACTGGGCGTGGGCTGGGCGCTGGTGGGCACCGATTTTTCGCACACATAGTTCTTGCCGTGCTCGCGCACGGAAGCGCCGCATTTGGGGCAGGGGCCCAGCGGCTCGCTGGCGCTCAGGTCCACCAACTCACCGGTTTGAGCCGCATCGTCGTCGCCAAAGTCGAACTCGAGCTTGTAGTTCTTGTTGTCCTCGTCGAATTTGATGACCATCTCGGCCGTAAAAGGCCAGCCGGCCTTGGAGCGAAATCCGTCGAGCGGGCCGATGCGCCGATCGCGCAGGAACTGCTCGACCTCCTGCAACTCAAAGGTGCGCCCAGCCGGCGTCTTGCCAAAGGAAAACCCGCAACCTTCGCTGCTGCCCTGGGCGCCGGTGCAGGCGTAGCGGCGGTAGTTCTCCTTGATGATGCCACCGCAATTGGGGCACGGCGCCTGCAAGGTGGCGTAGTCGCCGGGGATGGTGTCGCGGTCGTAGCCCTTGGCCTTGGCCACGATCTTCTCGGTCATGGCCTGGATCTCGGCCATAAACTTTTCGCGGCTGAGCTGGCCCTTTTCCATGAGCGCGAGCTTGTATTCCCATTCGCCGGTCAGGTCGGCGCGCGAGAGCTCCTCGGCACCGAGCCCGCGCAGCAAAGTCATGAGCTGGAAGGCCTTGGCTGTGGGGATGAGTTCGCGGCCCTCGCGCAGCAGGTATTTCTCGTTGATCAAGCCTTCAATGATGGCCGCGCGGGTGGCCGGCGTGCCCAGGCCTTTTTCCTGCATCGCCTCGCGCAACTCGTCGTCTTCGACCAGCTTGCCCGCGCCCTCCATCGCGCCCAGCAGCGTCGCTTCGCTGTAGCGCGCCGGCGGTCTGGTTTTCAGGCCTTTGGCCTGTGCTTCCTCGGTGCGCACCAACTCGCCCGGCTGGACGGGCACCAGGGGCTGGCCCTTGTCGCCTTCCTTGGCATCGGTCACCTCTTCGGCTGCTTCCTTGCCGTAGATGGCCAGCCAGCCGGGTTTGACCAGCACCTTGCCCTCGGTCTTGAAGTGGTGCCCTTGCACCTCGGAGATGCGGGTGGTCACCAGGTATTCGGCGCTGGGGAAAAAGATGGCCATGAAGCGGCGCACCACCAGGTCGTAGAGTTTTTGCTCGGCATCGCTCAGGCCCGAGGGCGCTTGCGTGGTCGGGATGATGGCAAAGTGGTCGGACACCTTGCTGTTGTCGAACACCCGTTTGCTGG
>JBILGP010000036.1:0-8777 GCA_044350985.1 Polaromonas sp.
CAGCGCCAGGTCTTTTTCGATCACCTTGAGCATGCCGGGGCGCAGCACCTTGACGGCCACCTCGCGGCCGCCGGGCAAGGTGGCAAAGTGCACCTGCGCAATCGATGCGCTGGCCACCGGTTCGCGCTCAAAACTGGCAAAGATCTGATCGATCGGGCGCCCAAAGGATTTTTCGATCATCGCCACCGCCTGCTCCGACGGAAAGGGCGGCACGCGGTCCTGCAGCCGGGCCAGCTGATCGGCCAGATCGGCCGGCAGCAGGTCGCGCCGGGTCGAGAGGACCTGACCGAACTTGACAAAAATCGGACCCAGGCTCTCGAGCGCCAGCCGCAGCCGCTCACCGCGCGGGGCGCGCAGGTCGCGGCCTATCGAAACCAGACGGGTAAGCAAGCGCAGGGCGGGACGCTCGAAACTGGCCAGCACCAGCTCATCGAGACCGTAGCGCAGCACGGTCCAGACGATGAACAGGCCGCGCAGCAGGCGCCTCATGCGCCAGAGCCCAGGCCCGGACCTGGGTTTATCGCACGGGCCAGTAGCGGCCGCAGGGCCTGCAGCACCCGGCGGGCAGCCTGCGCCAGTGTGTGAGCAGGCACGTCGCCGAGCACGCGCGCGAGATCTTCCTCAATATCCCAGCGCAGGTTGTCAGCCAGCCAGGCCACTTCGGCGGCCAACTGCACATCGCCCTCAATCTGGACCGGTGGGCGCTCGCCCTCGACTACCCGGCGCAGCACCTGCAAAGGCGTGTGGCCGTCCAGCGAGAGCACCAAATCAGGCGTGCGCTGCGGATCGGCCCGCTCGAGCAGGCCCGCGGGCGTGATGAGCCAGTGCAGCTCGAACAGAGCCCAGCGCACCTGAATCACGCTGGAGTGGCGGCGGGCAAGCCGGGCCTGCGCCTGGGGCTCTTGCATCAGCACATGATTGACCAGCAACACGAGCCGCTGGCGAGCCTCATCCGCCAGCCACTGCGGCGGCTGGGCACGGGCGGCCGCTCCCTGAAGCAGTGGTTGCAGAAAAGAAAAAGGGGACGTGTGGTTCATACGTCCCCGATTTTGACGGATAAACCCGGCCGCAAGGCGCGGCCGGGTGATTTAGCCCGACAGCAAACCTTATTGCAGGGCCTGCACGCCAGCAACCAGCCAGCCGCCAGCGCGGTTGCGCGGCTTGGTCATGTTCCAGACCTCGCGGAAGGGGCTCGGGCCGGCCGACTGGTCTTCACGGATCATGCCGGAGAACTCGACACTGGCCATGTAAACATCGTCCAGCTCTTCAATGCCCAGCAACTGCGCATCGAGAGACAGCACCTCGGTCGTGTTGGAAGAACCACCGGTGTGGGTCTCGCGATCGGCCAACTGGGAGCGGATCTGCTCGAGCATGTCGTCGGTCATCATGACCCGCAGGGCCGGGATGTCAGAGCGGTCCCAAGCGCCTTGCAGCGACACGAAGTTGGCTTTGGCCGCGCCCAGGAACCCGGCCACGTCAAAGTCTGCGGGAATACCCCAGGAAGCCTGTGGTCCCGCCAGACCAGAACCGATCATTGAGCCGGTGCTGCCAGCCGCGGCAGAGCCGTCGAACTGGGTGGTTTGCCGCTCCCAGGGGCGGGCCGAAGCGTCGTTGCCCACGTGGCTGGGGCTGTACTGGCGCGGCGTGGCCGGCGCACCGGCGCCTTCAAAGGCAAACGGCGAGCTCTGGGCCTGGCGCCCGGCGCGCATTTTGCGCATCACCAGACCGACCACGACCATCACAGCCAAGGCGAGCAAAGCAAACATCATGAACTGGGCCAGACCCTCGCCAAAGCCCAGGCTGTGGGCCAACCAGGCCAGACCCAAGCCGGCGGCCAGACCGCCGAGCATGGCGCCCGCGCCCCAGGGCTTTTTGCCAGCGGCGGCAGCAGGCGCGGCTGCCGGTGCGGCGGCGGCTGCTGGTGCGGCTGCAGGCGGCGTGGCCTCGCGCTGAGTCACGTTGGACGACTGCTTGCCAGCCGACTTGCCTCCGGCCAGGCGTTTGGCCTGCGCGTCGGCAGATACCAGGGCCAGGGTCACCGTCAAGACGCCGGCCATCAAGGCGGACCAGATTTTCATGTTTGTTCCTCTGTTAAAAAACTTTGAAATTCAAGGAAGCGATCGGGGATGCCCTCCCCTTTGTGCCGCCCCATTGTTTCAGCACTTGATTGCAACATGCAAGGCAACCACACCGCCAGTGAGGTTGTGATAGTCCACATGGCCGAAACCGCCTTGTTGCATCAGGGTCTTCAGCGACTCCTGATCCGGGTGCATCCGGATGGACTCGGCCAGATAGCGATAACTCGCGTCGTCGCCGGCCACCAGCTTGCCCAGCCGGGGCAACACCTCAAAGCTGTACCAGTCGTAAACCTTCTCAAGCGGCTTGGCCACCTTGGAGAACTCGAGCACCAGCAGCTTGCCGCCCGGCTTGAGCACCCGGTGCATTTGTGCCAACGCGCGGTCCTTGTGGGTCATGTTGCGCAAACCAAACGCCACCGTGACCCGGTCGAAATGCGCGTCGGGAAACGGCAGGGCTTCGGCATCGCAGACGAGGGTGGGCAAGGCCAGACCCGCGTCGAGCAGGCGGTTTCGGCCTTCCCCGAGCATGGCCGCATTGATATCGGTGTGCACCACGGTGCCGGTGGGTCCCACCTTGGGCGCGAAAGCCAGGGCCAGGTCACCGGTGCCGCCCGCGATGTCGAGCACCGACATCCCCGGCCGGACATCGGCCACCATCACGGTGTAGGCCTTCCAGGCGCGGTGCAAGCCAGCCGACATCAGGTCGTTCATCAGGTCGTAGCGGGGCGCAACCGAATCGAACACGCCGCGCACGCGGCGGGCCTTGTCGCGCTCGTCGACCGATTCAAATCCGAAGTGGGTGGTGCTCATGCTCTGTTGTGATGTAAAGGCTCGGCAAGAAGCGCCTGCCGCTCAATGGCTCGAACAGCCCGGACCGCCGGCGCTGCGCATGGGCGCGTCGCGGTCGAGCCCGGCCTGCTCCAGGCGCTGCAGGTACTGCGCCCAAAGCCGGTCCTGATCACGGCCGAGCGTGTAAAGGTAGCTCCAAGAGAACAAGCCGCTGTCATGGCCATCTGAAAAGCGCGGCTTGACCGCATAGTGACCCACCGGCTCGATCTGCTCGATGTCCACCTCGCGCTTGCCCGTCTGCAGCACCTCCTGGCCCGGCCCATGGCCCTGCACTTCGGCAGAGGGCGAGCAGACCCGCATCAACTCGTAGGCAATGCGAAAACGCTGGCCATCGGCAAAGGCGATTTCGAGCTGGCGTGAGCGCGCATGCAAAATCAATTCGGTGGGCGTTGGAAGTCCTGACATAGGTCACCTCGGCAGCCGAGCCCCGCGCCCGCCATTGGCCAAGGCACTCACACCAGCACCCGCTCGATGCCGCCGCGGTTGGCCGCCTCGACATAGGCCGGCATCCAGTCGGCGCCCAAGATGTGCTGGGCCATCTCGACGACGATGTAGTCAGCCTCCAGCAGGCCGTTGTTCAGATCGTTGCCATAACGCGACAGGCCTTGCAGGCAGCTCGGGCAGCTGGTCAGGATCTTGACCGGCCCCTGTGGCTGTACCGCGCCGGTGGCGCGCAGCGCCAGCTCGTCCTTGCGCAGCTCCTGCTCCTTGCGAAACCGCACCTGGGTCGAAATGTCCGGGCGGGTCACGCCCAGCGTGCCCGACTCGCCGCAGCAGCGCTCGCTCTTGAGGACATTGGGGCCAACCAGGGCCTTGACGGTTTTCATCGGGTCTTGCTGCTTCATCGGGCTGTGGCACGGGTCGTGGTACAGGTAGCCCTGGCCAGCCGGCAAGGTGATACTTTTTTCAAGCAGGAACTCGTGGATGTCGATGATGCGGCAGCCCGGAAAAATCTTGTCGAACTCATAACCTTGCAACTGATCGTAGCAGGTGCCGCAGCTGACCACCACCGTCTTGATATCCAGGTAATTGAGCGTGTTGGCCACCCGGTGAAAGAGCACCCGGTTGTCGGTGATGATCTTCTCGGCCTTGTCGAACTGGCCGCTGCCCTTTTGCGGGTAGCCGCAGCACAGGTAGCCCGGCGGCAGCACGGTTTGCACACCGGCATGCCAGAGCATGGCCTGGGTGGCCAATCCCACCTGCGAAAACAGCCGCTCGGAGCCGCACCCGGGGAAGTAAAACACCGCCTCGCTCTCGCTGCTGGTGGTCTGCGGATTGCGGATGATGGGCACGTAATCGCGGTCTTCGATATCGAGCAGGGCGCGCGCCGTCTTCTTGGGCAGTCCCCCGGGCATCTTTTTGTTGATGAAGTGGATCACCTGCTGCTTGATCGGCGCCGGGCCCACGCTGGCTGGCGGCTGGGCGGTCTGCTTGCGCGCCAGGCCGCGCAAGAGGTCATTGGCCAGGCGCTGGGCCTTGAAGCCGACATCGACCATCGCACCGCGCATGAGCTTGATCGTCTCAGGCTGGGTTGCGTTGAGAAAGAACATCGCCGCCGCATTGCCCGGCCGGAAGGATTTTTGCCCCATCTTGCGCAGCAAATTGCGCATGTTCATCGACACCTCGCCGAAGTCGATGTTGACCGGGCAAGGCGAGAGGCACTTGTGGCAGACGGTGCAGTGGTCGGCCACGTCCTCGAACTCCTGCCAGTGCTTGATCGAGATGCCGCGGCGGGTCTGCTCCTCGTACAAAAAGGCTTCGACCAGCAAGGAGGTGGCCAAAATCTTGTTGCGCGGCGAGTAGAGCAAATTGGCCCGCGGCACATGGGTGGCGCACACCGGCTTGCATTTGCCGCAGCGCAGGCAGTCCTTGACCGAGTCGGCAATCGCGCCAATGTCGGACTGCTGCATGATGAGCGACTCGTGGCCCATCAGGCCAAAGCTGGGCGTGTACGCATTGGTCAGGTCGGCCGGCAGTGCCGCATCGCGCAGCAGCTTGCCCTTGTTGAAACGGCCCTCGGGATCGACGCGGCGCTTGTAGTCGGCAAACGGCTGGAGCTCGGCGTCGGTCAGGAAGTCGAGTTTGGTGATGCCTATGCCGTGCTCGCCCGAAATCACGCCGTCGAGCGAGCGCGCGAGCGCCATGATGCGCGCCACCGCCTCGTGCGCGGTCTGCAGCATGTCGTAGTCGTCGCTGTTGACCGGCAAATTGGTGTGCACATTGCCGTCGCCGGCATGCATGTGCAGCGCCGCCCACACCCGGCCCTTGAGCACCCGCTGGTGGATGGCCAGGCACTCTTGCAAGATGGGCTGAAGCACCGCGCCCGAAAAAATCTCCTGCAGTGGCGCGCGCAACTGGCTCTTCCAGCTCGCGCGCAGGCTGTGGTCCTGCAAGCGCGGAAACAGCGTGGCCACGTCGGACAGCCACCCCTGCCACTGCTCGCGCACCTGGGCCACCAGGCTCAAGGCCTGCGCCACGCGGTCATCGAGCAGCTCGGCCGACGGCAATTCGCCGGCGTCGTCGGACTTGCCCAGCGGCAAATTGCCGCGCCCCAGGAAGGCTTCGAGTTCCTGGCACAGGCGGATCTTGTTGGCCAGCGACAGCTCGATGTTGATGCGCTCGATGCCGTCGGTGTACTCGGCCATGCGCGGCAGCGGAATGACCACGTCCTCGTTGATCTTGAAGGCGTTGGTGTGGCGCGAGATGGCGGCGGTGCGCTTGCGGTCGAGCCAAAACTTCTTGCGCGCCTCGGCGCTGACGGCCACAAAGCCTTCGCCGCTGCGCGAGTTGGCAATGCGCACCACCTCGGACGTCGCGCGCGCCACCGCGTCGGCGTCGTCGCCGGCGATGTCGCCGATCAGCACCATCTTGGGCAGCCCGCCGCGCTTGGACTTGGTGGTGTAGCCCACCGCCTTGAGGTAGCGATCGTCCAGATGCTCCAGGCCAGCCAGCAGCACCGAAGGCGCGCCGCCAGCCTGTCCGCTGCCTTTTTGCAGCGAAAACATGTAGTCCTTGATCTCCACGATGCTCGGCACCGCATCGCGCGCATGGCCAAAAAACTCCAGGCACACGGTGCGGGTGTGCTCGGGCATGCGGTGCAGCACCCAGCGGGCGCTCGTGATCAGGCCGTCGCAGCCTTCCTTCTGTATCCCCGGCAGGCCCGAGAGAAACTTGTCGGTCACGTCCTTGCCCAAGCCCTCCTTGCGAAAGCTTCGCCCCGGGATATCGAGCCGCTCGACGCGTATCGGCGTCTTGCCATCGGCCTCGAAGTAACGCAATTCGAAGTGGGCCACCTCGATGTCGTGGATCTTGCCCATGTTGTGGTCCAGGCGCACCACTTCGAGCCAGGTGGCCTGCGGCGTGACCATGCGCCAAGACGCCAGGTTGTCCAGCGCCGTGCCCCACAGCACCGCTTTCTTGCCGCCGGCGTTCATGGCGATGTTGCCGCCGATGCACGACGCCTCGGCCGAGGTCGGATCGACAGCAAACACCAGCCCGGCTCGATCGGCGGCGTCGGCCACGCGCTGCGTGACCACGCCAGCCTCGGTCCAGATGGTGGGCACCGGATGCGCCAGCCCGGGCAGTTGCAGGGCCTCGACCTCACCGAGGGTCTCAAGCTTCTCGGTATTGATGACGGCCGTCTTCCAGCTCAGGGGAATCGCTCCGCCGGTGTAGCCGGTGCCACCGCCTCGCGGCACGATGGTCAGGCCCAATTCGATGCAGGCCTTGACCAGGCCGGCCATCTCGGCCTCGCTGTCAGGGGTCAGCACCACGAAGGGGTACTCGACGCGCCAGTCGGTGGCGTCGGTCACGTGGGAGACGCGCGAGAGGCCGTCGAACTTGATGTTGTCCCGGGCAGTGACCTTGCGCAACTTGCGCTCGGCCTGCTGGCGCAGTTGTGCCACCTGCTCAAAACCAAGGGCAAAACGCTGCACCGCAGCGCCTGCCAGCTCAAGGAGATGGCCCACGATGCGGTCACGCTCGGCATCCAAGTCAGGGGTGCGGCGCTTTTGCACCTCACCGAGGCGATGCTCGAGCGCCTCGACCAGCAGGCGCCGGCGGCCTGGGTTGTCGAGCAGGTCGTCCTGCAGATAGGGGTTGCGCTGCACCACCCAGATATCGCCCAGCACCTCGTAGAGCATGCGGGCCGAGCGTCCCGTGCGCCGCTCCGAGCGCAACTGGTTGAGCAGATCCCAGGCCAGCGGCCCGAGTACGCGGATAACCACCTCTCGATCCGAAAACGAGGTGTAGTTGTAGGGAATCTCGCGGATGCGGGAGCGCTCTGCGGCATCGACCAAGCCGGCGGGCTCGATCATGGCGTCGAGAAGATGGGGCGAAGCAGGGGCGTTCATGTGCGGCAATCCGCAAGGGCCGAGCAAGTCGCAGAATCGACTGACCGGGATGTGCGGAGGGGACCGAGGATGTTACCGCAGCCCCCGGCCATGCTGGTGCCTCGCGATCAGAGACCCGCTGGGCGGCGGGGCATGGCCTTCAGCGGCGCCACAGACCCAGCAGCACCGACTGGGTCAGGGCCGATGCCGCCACCAAAGCCGAATAAACCAGCACCTTGCCGGGCGAGGCGAAAAACAGGCTGGCCATCACCACCAGCCCGTTGACCAGCAGCCCCCACAAAAAGCGCCGCCGCCAGCCCATGCGAGGCGGCCCGGCACGCGGGCCGACCAGCAGCGGGGCCAGCACCGCCATGAGCCACGCCAGCGCCGCCGCGGGGGCCAGCAGGTTGAGCGCGTGAACCGTCAGAAGGTAGGCCGTCATGCTGTCAAACGCGGTCGAACACCTGTCAGATCGGACTGAAGGGATGAGAACATTGCATAAAACCCAACTGTAGGGCTCAAATGCAAACCCGCAAAACCGGGGCATGACGCAGGCGCCTGGGCAAAAATCAGGGCAAACCCTGATTCAATAATTCGGATGTCAATTTAAATTGACACTTGGGAGCGGCAAATTTGCCTAAAGCTGCGCCAAATTTATAATCTCGCCATGCCAGTCTGGGCCCTAGGGCTGAACCATCACACGGCACCGCTGGACCTGCGCGGCAGGTTTGCCTTTGCCATCGACCAAGTCGCGCCCACGCTGCAGGGCCTGCGCGCGACCCTGAGCCGCCAGCCCGAGGCGACCTTGCTGTCGACTTGCAACCGCACCGAAATTTACTGCGCTGGCGAGCGCGCCGAGATCGACAGCACACTGCAATGGCTGGCCACCAGTGGCGGCGTGCCTAGCGATGCGCTGCGCGAGCACACCTACGCCCTGCACGATGCCGATGCCGCGCGCCACGCCTTCCGGGTGGCCAGCGGCCTAGACTCCATGGTGCTGGGCGAGCCGCAGATCCTCGGTCAGATGAAAGATGCCGTGCGCGCCGCCGACGAGGCCGGTGCCATGGGCACCACGCTGCACCAGCTGTTTCAGCGCTCCTTTGCGGTGGCCAAAGAGGTGCGCACCAGCACCGAGGTGGGCTCCCACAGCATCAGCATGGCGGCGGCGGCCGTGCGCCTGGCCTCGCAGATCTTCGAGGACCTGGGACGCATCCGGGTGCTGTTTGTCGGCGCCGGTGAAATGATCGACCTGGCCGTCACCCACTTTGCCGCCAAAAACCCCAAGACCATGGTGATTGCCAACCGCACGCTCGAGCGCGGCGAAAAATTGGCCGGACGGTTTGGCGCCGAGGTCATGCCGCTGGCAGATCTGCCCGGCCGGCTGGGCGAATTCGACGCCGTCATCAGCTGCACCGCGAGCACCCTGCCCATCATCGGCCTGGGCGCGGTCGAGCGGGCGCTCAAGCAGCGCCGGCGCAAGCCCATGTTCATGGTCGATCTGGCGGTGCCGCGCGACATC
>JBILGP010000491.1:0-2526 GCA_044350985.1 Polaromonas sp.
GCACCGAATGCCAGCAGTTTGCAGGCGAGCGCAGCGCGGTGCGTCAGGCCACGGTGCTTCGCGCACTGCAGGGGCTCGTCGAGATGCTGCAGACGGACCCGGCGTCTTGAGCCCGCTCAGGCCTGCCGGCTCAAGCGGTACTCGATGCGGCCTTCGAGCCACTGGCCTGGCCTGACGATGCAGTCGCCAAAAGCGGGCTGATTGGGCGCATCGGGCAGTTGCTCGGGCTCCAGGCACACGCCGGCACTGCTGCGGTAAATGCGGCCGGCCTTGCCCGCGTGGCGCGGCAAGCTGCCATCCATGGGCGCGCTGCTGTAGAGCTGCAAGGAAGGTGCATCGGACCAGACCTCCAGCGCCACACCGCTGCTGGCCCCTTGCAGGCGGGCCTGACGACGCAGCACACCACGCGGCCCCGGGGTGTAAAAGGCGTGATCGAAGCCGGGCACGGCGCCGATGCCCAACTGGGGGTGACCCTGGGCCAGGGCGCTGCGCAAGCTGCGCGGGCGCCGAAAGTCAAACGCGGTATGCGCCACAGGCTCAAAATGACCGAGCGCAATGCGGTCGGCGCCTACGGGCACGAAAGCGTCGGCATCGATTTGCAGCTCGTGGTCCAAGATGCTGCCCGCAGCACCACCGTCGAGATCAAAAAACGGATGGCTGGTCAGGCTCAGGGGCGTGGCCGCACCGCTGACCTGCGCGCGGTAGGAAATGACCAGCGTCGAGCCCTCAAGCGCGTAGCGCAGGCCCAGCTCGACGTCCCCCGGAAAACCGTCTTGCGCCGAGCCCAGGTGCAGGCGCAACTCAAGCGCGTCGCTGCGCCGCTCGAGCACCTCGAAAACCCGGTGCCGGCTGCCGCCCGGCCCGCCATGCACGCAGTGCGGGCCGTCGTTGGCCGGCAGCAGGTGCTGGCGGCCGTCAAGCATGAAGCGGGCGTTGGCAATGCGGTTGGCAAAGCGGCCAATAAAGGCGCCCATGGAGGGCATGCCGGCGAGCATCTGCTCGAGGCTGTCATGGCCGAGCACCACATCGATGGCGCGGCCGTGGCGATCGGGCACGATAAGCTGCAAGATGCGCGCGCCGTGGTTGCACACCGCCAGCTCGATGGCCTCGTTGCGCAGCACGATGAGCTCGACGGCGCGGCCGTCGATCCGGCCGGCAAAACGCGCCGGATCGAGCCGCATCAGGTCACCGGCGCCGGATTGAACAGCACCAGGGCGTTGTGCAGCTTCCAGCGCTCGGCCCAGGTGCGCCGGCCACTGGCCACATCGAGCAAAAGCTCAAACAGCTCCTGGCCGGCCTGCTCGATGCTCTGCTGGCCTTGGGCGATGCGGCCGGCGTCGACATCCATCAGGTCGTGCCAGCGACGCGCCAGCTCGCTGCGGGTGGCCACCTTGACCACCGGGCAGGCCTGCAGACCGTAAGGCGTGCCGCGGCCGGTGGTAAAGACATGCAGGTTCATGCCGGCGGCCAACTGCAGCGTGCCGCAGATGAAATCGCTGGCCGGCGTGGCCGCAAAGACCAGCCCTTTTTGATCGGCGCGCAGCTTCTCGCCCGGCGCCAGCACATGGCCAATTGCGGCCGAGCCGCTCTTGACGATTGAGCCCATGGCTTTTTCCACGATGTTGGACAACCCACCGGCCTTGTTGCCCGGCGTGGTGTTGGCGCTGCGGTCCACACGCCCACGTTCGAGGTACTGGTCGTACCAGGCCAGCTCTCGCACGATGGCCTGGGCGACTGCGGGCGTTGCGGCACGCGCCGTGAGCTGATCGACCGCATCGCGCACCTCGGTGTTTTCCGAAAACATCACGGTGGCGCCGGCGCGCACCAGCAAGTCGGCCATCGCGCCAACGGCCGGGTTGGCGGTCACGCCCGAGAGCGCATCGCTGCCGCCGCATTGCACGCCCACCACCAGCGCGCTGGCCGGCACCTTTTGGCGCCGACGGGCGTTGAGCCGCTCCAGATGCGGGCGGGCGCTGGCCACGATGTCGTCGATCATGGACATGAAACCGACATGGTGAGCATCTTGCAAGCAGACGGTGTGCGGCCCGTCTTGCGCACTACGGCCGTCTTGGATGGCAATACTGCCCGGCGGCAGCAGGCGCTGGGGCTGCAGCTTCTCGCAGCCGAGGCTGACCACCATGACTTCGCCGCCAAAGTTGGGGTTCAGGCTGATGTTCCTGAGCGTGCGGATCGGAATGACCGCATCGGGCGCATCGATCGCCACGCCGCAGCCGTAGCTGTGCTCGAGCCCGATCACATCGTCGACATGGGGGTAAAGCGGCAGCAACTGCTCGCGGATGCGGCGCACCGCATGATCGACCACCCCAGCGACGCATTGCACCGTGGTGGTGATCGCCAGCAAATTGCGCGTGCCGACCGAACCGTCGGCATTGACGAAACCGTCGAAGGTGTAACCGTCCAACGGCGGCAAATCGACCGCCTGCACAGTGGCCATGGGCAGGCCTTCGAGCGCGCGGGCCGAAGGCAATTGCAGTAGCCGCTCGTGCACCCAGCTGCCCGCCGCAA
>JBILGP010000490.1:0-2526 GCA_044350985.1 Polaromonas sp.
CTGCAGGCCCGCCTTGAGCCCAAGAGCCTGCCAGGGCCTGGCGCTCATGGAAGTGCTCGTCTGCCTGCTGCTGGTTGGCCTGGCGGCAGCGGCGTGGCTGCAGGCGCAGGCCGATGCCGTTCGCCAGACCCGGCTCGGCGCCAACCAGGCCCTGGCCCTGATGCTGGCCACCGACATGGCCGAGCGCCTACGCGCCAGCCCTTCGGTGGCGCCGGCCATGGGCTTTTCGGCCTCCTTTGCTGCCCAGACCAGCCTGGACACGCTGCGCTGTGAAGGCTCTGGGTGTGATGCACAGGCTTGGGCCGCTGCAGATGCGTCGCATTGGCGTGCGCTGGTGCGCGATGCGCTGCCGCAGGGCTCGAGCCAAGTCCAGGTGGACGCCGGCAGTGGGCGGGCCCGCATCACACTGGCCTGGCGCGATCCCGGCGCGCTCGATGGCGCCTTGGGGCCCGGTTCGGCGCAGCCGTGCCCGGCTGAGTTGGCGCTTGGCCCGCAAGACGGTGTGCTGTGCTACACCCTGGAGGCCGCATGGTAGGGCCTGCGCTTGGGCGCAGGCGTGCCAGCGCCGGCTATTCCCTGCTCGAGCTGCTGGTGGCCAGCGCCATCGGCTTGCTGGTGCTCACGCTGGTGTTGGCACAGCTGCTCGCGCTCGGGCGCAGCCAAGCGCTTCGTTCGGCCCAGGGTCAGCTGATGGAAGACGGGCAAATCGCGCTGGAGCTGCTGCGCGGCGATTTCATGATGCTCGGTTACGGGCGCCCGCTGCAGGCGCTGGGCGCCGATCCGATCGGCTGGCGCACCGGCGTGCCAGCGCCGGCGCTGCTGGCCTGCGATCAGGGCTTTGCAAGCACGCCTCAAGGGGCAGCGCCCACGTGCGTCCAAGATGCTGCGCAAGCGGGCGGGCCCGCAGCGGGGTCTTCAGCGGTCGAGCTGGTGTTCGAGGCTGACATCCACAACACCTTGGTCAGCAGCAGCAAGGTACCCACCGACTGTTTGGGCAATGCCCTCGATCCGATCGAGCTGGCTGAAGGTGGCCAGGTCCACCTGGCGTTCAACCGTTGGCAGATCAGCCCGCGCAACGAGCTGCGCTGCGGCGGCCGCGGCCCCAGCAGCGCGCAGCCGCTGGTGGAAAACGTCGAGCGCATGCGACTGTGGTGGGGCCTGCCGGTTGATGCCCAACCTGCCTCGGCCTTGCGCTATGTGCCAGCTTCGCAGGTGGCTGATTTCGGGCAGGTGCGTGCGGTGCGCCTGTGCCTGCTGGTGCGCAGCCGCGATCCGGTGCTCGGCGCCGACGAGGTGCGAACTTACCGCGATTGCAATGGGGCGGTGGCCACATCGGGCGATGGCCGGCTGCGGCGCGCCTTTTGGACCACCGTGGCTTTTCGCAGCTGGAGCCTGTAAGGCCCCGCCGATCACATGTCCACCCCTTGCCGTGCCCCAATCTGATGACCTCGTACCCGCGCACGTTCACCAGCCGGCGCGTACCGGCCAGGCGCGCGGCCGCTCAAATGGGCATCAGCCTGGTCATCGCGCTCATCCTCATCGGTGCGATGGCCTTGGCTTCGGCCGCTTCCTTGCGCGCCAGCGCCGGCTCCTTGCAGCTTCTGCGTGTGCGCAGCATGCAAGCGCTGGCCCTGGAGCAGGCGCAGTTTGCATTGCAGTACTGCGAAAGCCAGCTGCGGCTGGCCAGCGCAGCGCGCAATCCGGCCTTGGCCGATGCGGCCTTGCCCTTGACGTCACCGCAAGCCATGGCCTGGCCGCTGGCGGCCAACTGGCAGTCGGGTGCGATCAGCGTGCCCCCTGTGCTGTCGGGCCCCTCTGCACCCGGCTCCACCCCAGCGAGCTGCCTGGTGGAGCGGCAGGTGCTCGGTGGCAGCCACGGCGACGTCCCCATTTATGTCGTCACGGCGCGCGGCTTGAGCCCCGACCACAGCGCCGATGGGTCCACCGGCGCGACCCGCTCGGGCGCTGCGGCCTGGCTGCAAAGCACCGTGCTGATTGCCGAGGGCCAAGTGCGCGCGCGCAGCCACCGGCGCATCGTCAATCCCCCGCTGAGGTGAGCCCATGAAGCCCATGCACCGCGCCGCTTGCAGCGGCTTTAGCCTGATCGAGCTGCTGACGGTGTTGCTCATCATTGGCCTGCTGGCGGCCGTCGCTTGGCCGAGCTACCAAAGCCACGTCATGCGCTCTCAGCGCGCGCAGGCGGCGGTAGTGCTACTGCAGGCCCAGCAGTTCATGGAGCGCCACTACAGCGTGCACGGCAGTTACCTGAGCGCCGGCGGCGGCAGGCTTGAGTTGCCGGCTGCCTTGCAGACGGTCCAGGCCAATGAGCAGCTCATCTACCGCTTGCAGATCCAGGCGGCCGACGCGGTGAGCTACCGGCTCTGGGCCAGCCCCCAGGGGCCGATGCTGGCCGATCCTTGCGGCGCTTTGACCTTGGATCACACGGGTGCCAAGGGCCGCACCGGCAGTGCCGCGTCGGTGGCGCAATGCTGGCGCTAGGGCATGGGCGCATCGCCGATCAGCGAC